>SLDM01000155.1 GCA_007125255.1 Phycisphaerales bacterium | reverse complement strand
TTCACCCGTTCGCGCCAGTCATCGATGATGTTGATGATGTCACGATCCGCGCTCAGGATCTCGGTCACCCGCCCCGCGAGGGTGTGCAGGAGGTCCTGATCCGGACCGCGGAGACGGATCTCCATCGAGCTCAGCTGGCTGGGGCCCAGCGCAAACCGCTTGCTCATCGAGCGACCGTGCGGAAAGTGCTCCGGCAACGCTCGTTTGATCTCCCGTTTCAGGGATGGGATCCGGCGGGCATCCTCCACGCCGACCACCAGCAGCGCGTAGGCGGGGTCGGGTGGCTCGGGGGAAAAGGTCAGGAGAAAGCGCGGCGAACTGCTGCCGATGAATGCCGCGACATCCGTCACGCCCTCGATCGCGCGCAGGTATTCACTGATCCCGACGGCATCTTGCTCCGTTTCGCTGATGTGGGAGCCCTGGGGCAGCCAGTAGTGCACCATGAACTGCGCGCGGGTGGACGGGGGGAAAAACGATCGATCGACCACGGTGAAGGCGGCCACCCCCGCGCCGAGCAGAAGCAGCATGAGGAGCATTGTTGCTCTCCGGTAGCGCAGGCTCCGGTTCAGCAGCCGCCGGTAGCCCCGGTAGATCCGGCCGTCGTACATCGACGGGTCAGCTTCAGCAGGCGCCTTCAGAAACCAGTAACCGAGCAGCGGCGTGAACGTCACCGCGAGGATCCAGCTCAGCAGCAGGGAGTAAAGGATCACGGTGAAGAGCGAGCGTGTGTACTCGCCGGTCGAGTCGTTCGAAAGGCCGATGGCCGCGAAGGCAAGAATCGTAATCAGGGTCGCGCCGAGCAACGGCCCGCCGGTATGCCTGACGACATCCATGGCCGCCTCGAGGCGCTCTCTCCCCTGGCGCAGGCGGACCTGCATGCCGTCGAGAATCACGACCGCGTTGTCAACCAGCATGCCGAGGGCAATGATCAGCGCGCCGAGGCTCACGCGTTCGAGCATGACGCCCGTCGATTTCATCAGGAAGAACGTGCCGAGCACGGTGAGCAGCAACGTTGCCGCGATGAGCAGGCCGCTGCGCAACCCCATGACGATCATCAATACGACCACGACGATCGCCAGTGCCTGAACGAGACTGAGAATGAAGCCGTTGACTGCTTCGGTGACGGTGATCGCCTGGTGCGCGATCAGACCGATCTCGATGCCGATCGGCGTCAGGGCCTCCAGCTCGCGCATGCGGGCTTCGACCGCATCACCCATGCGGACGACGTTGCCCCCCTGGACCGTGGAGATGGCGATGCCGATGGCGGGCTGGCCGTTGAATCGCATCATCGGCGCGGGCGGATCGATCGAGCCGCGAGTGATCGTCGCCAGGTCACGGAGGTACAGACGCGGCTGCTCCGGACCGCCGCCGATGACGAGCAGGTCCTCGATGTCCTGGACCGACCGGAAGGTGCCGGTCGGGTCCACCCGGAGCCGCAGGCTGCCGGCGCGGATGCGCCCGGCATCGGTGGCGAGGTTCTGCCCTTCCAGCGAGCGGTAGAGCACATCCGGGGAAAGGCCCAGCGGCGCGATGCGTTCGCGCAGGAACTCGACGTAGACCGCTTCGGGCTGTTCGCCGAACAGATCGATCTTGCCGACATCGCTGACCAGCAGCAGCTCCCGCCGGAGCATCTTGGCGTGTTCCTTGAGCTCCGCGTAGGTGTACCCGTCACCGTAGACCGCGTAGAACACGCCGTACACATCGCCGTAGTCGTCGATGACGACCGACGGCGGGACACCCGGGGGCAGGTGGCGCTGCGCATCGCCGACCCGGTGGCGGACTTCATCCCAGATCTGCGGCAGGTCGCCCTTCCGGTACCGGTCGTGAATCCGGACCGAGACGGTGGAGCGGCCGGCCTCCGAGATGCTCGTCACCCGCTCGACCTGGCCGATCCGCTGCAGCGCCGATTCGATTTCATCCGTGACCTCATCGGCCACCTCACTCGGAGACGCGCCGGGATACCGGGTGATCACCTGGGCTTCGCGGATGGTGAACTCCGGATCCTCCAGCCGCGAGATGGTGGCGTAGGACCACAAGCCGACAACGAACAGCGCAAGCATCGCCGCGCTCACCACGGTGCGATTGCGAATCGACCAGCCCGCAGGATTCATCGCCTCATCCCCGGTCCGCTGATGGTGATCGGTCGAACGCGCTGGCCGTTCCGGAGATGGTGGACCCCGGCGGCGGCGATCCGTTCACCGTGATTCAAACCCTCCCGGATCATCAGCGTGGCTCCAAGCACCTCACCGGTTTCGACCCGCGCGCGGCGGACGGTCGCCACATCGGCCGCGTCATCCGTCTGCTCGACGATCCAGACGAAGGTCGCGCCATCCTCGTCGGTCAGAACCGACTCGACGGGTACGAATACCGCCCCGGCCTCGGCGACCGGATCGACCTGCCGATACTCCCGAACCGTCGCCGTCATGCCCGGAAGCACATTCATGTTGTCGGGGGGCGGGAGCGCGAAGATCGCGCGAAACGTCTGCGTCGCCTCCGTTGCTTCCGTCGTGAACTCGACCAGTTCAGCTTCAAACTCCTCTTCGGGAAGAAAGTCGAACCGGACCGTATGCCGATGCTCCTGATCATCCCGCTGCGCCCGGGCAATGCGCTCCTCGTGCACATTGACTTCGACGCGCACGACGGAGACATCCT
>SLDM01000154.1 GCA_007125255.1 Phycisphaerales bacterium | reverse complement strand
GCCACATAGAGGGCCGGGCCTCCCCCCTGTCCATCGTCGAAGACCGCCAGGTCATTGACCTTGCCGTTCAGTTGTTGATCCGATTCTCCGAACGTCGGCAACCACTTCGGCTCACATCCGGAATCGGCGCTCAAAGTCATCGCCAGGACCTCGTCATCGACTCGATCGGCCGAAAGCGAACCCGTCGCTGACACCAGCGTGAGTCCCGCCACGACCAACTTCATGGAGCAACCACCGCGCACCAACGGAACGATTTTCTTCAAGTTCTTCACGAAAGTCCTCTCCAAGAATTTCCCAGGTTCAGCCATGTAAGGCCGGGGAGTCGAGTGAAGCCCATGCCCTACCCACTGGAGGCAACATACGGAGACTAGAGACTGACGGTTGCCAATGCAAGACAAAATCTGGAGGGAAAGTAACGAAGTAACGAAGTGACGGAGAGATGCACGAAGGCACGTGGGCACGTAGAGAGAGCTGAAGGCAACGAGGCATCCAGGGGTGGAGTGACGGCGGACGCGTCGACCCTGCTTCCGCGGGAGTGACGGAATCAGAGAATCGTCGCCGACCTCACAAACCCCTCCGTGCCTCCGTGCCTTCGTGCCTTCGTGTCTTTCTCGATTCGCCCCTCCGCCCCTCCGTCGCTCCGTCGCTCCGTCGCTGTGTCGCTGTGTCGCTGTGTCGCTGTGTCGCATCGAACTATTACCCAACCAACTGCGTGCACATCGCACATCGCACTTCGAGTAAGTGTGACTCATTTCGGAACCGGAGGCGGATGATTGCTGTGTTCGACGATGCGCTCCAGCTCCGCTTCGGTCATCCACGGCAAAGCTTGCAACTTCTCGACCAGCTTCTCCGGAATCGGCTCACCTTTGCGTTCATGTTTCGGGCGGCTCTTCCAGCGCCGGTGCAGCCAGAGGTACTGTTCCGGCGCAGCGCGGATCATCGTTTCCATCGCGCGGTTGAACCGGGCGGTGATGTAGAAGAGCGGATCCGGCTGATCGGCCCAGTCGGCGGGCTCGATGCAGTCGGTGCAGTCGATGGTGTACTCCAACCGTCCGTTGATCCGCCGGGCGTGGCCGGCCACGATCGGCACGTCGTACCGCATGGCCAAGAGTCCGATCGATTTGTAACTCGACGCGAGGCGGCCGAAGAAAGGCACGAAGAGCCCCTGATCGCCCGCGTTCTGATCGGCGATGAAACCGACGCGCCCGCCCCGCTCGATCGTCTCCTGCAGGATCGGCGTCGCGCCCCATTTGGTCACGACCGTCGTGCCGCGGGCCTCACGGATCGTGAGCAGCCAGTCGTTGATGTAAGGATTGTCCAGCGGCCGGGCGAGGGCGACCACGGGATAGCCGATCAGCGCGAAGAAGTGCCCGAGCAGTTCCCAGTTGCCGCAGTGGCCGGTGACGAGGATCATCGGTTCCCCCCGGATGAGCCGGTCGAGAATCGGCCCGATCGACCCCAGCTTGATGTAGCGCGGCCAGCTCGCGGGCGTGATGATCCGGTGCAGAACGAGGGCATCGACCAGGAAGAGGCGGAACATGTGCTGCAGTGACTCTTCCGCGACGGCGTGCACGCGCTCCTCCGGCCATTCGGGAAAACTCAACCGCAAATTGTGCTCCGCGCGGCGGCGGCGCCTGGCGCTGAACCGGGCGTAGAGCGCGCCGACCGTGCCGGCAGTGTGCAGGTTCTGATCGGCCGGAAAGCACTGCATGAACGATGCCACCCCGCGCAGCGCGAGGTACTGGCTGAGGTGCGTGAGCCGGGATGAAGGGCGTTTCTTCGACATGTCTCTGGCTCGTGGCGGCCAGGTGAGGGGGGGGAAGGCCGACGATTCGTTGAACGGAGCCATACCTTAGCGGAAGGGCGAAAAAAAACATGCGGCCCCCGAAGGAGCCGCATGGACAACATTCCGTTTGTGGCGCCGTTGATGCGGCAGTACCGTTGCCGGTCCCGTGCCGGGATCGGATCAGCGGGGCGTGTGGCCGATCAGAATCAGGAAACGATTGTGATTGAGAATGGGAATCTGGGCATCGCGGGCCTGGCGGAAGAGGCGCGTGTACGTTTCCCGCGCGGCGCGGCGTTCGGCCCAGTCATCGATCATCGCCTGGGAGGCGTCGGGGCCGGGCGGCAGCGGTTCGCTCGGCTCCACGCCGAGGACCAGGAAGTCCAGATCACCCGGCAACTGATCGCCGGTGACGACCTGGCCGCCCCATTCCATGACGAGGTTCCGGATGTACTCGGCTTCCGACTCCGTCGCGCGGCCATCGCCGTCAAGATCGAACCGGCCGTGCACGAGGAACTTGAACTGATACTCGGGGTCGTACACCGCGTTCGCGATGACATCGTCCGACACGACCGGACGGCCGCGAACCGAGCGAATGACCCGGCACGTCGAGGAACGATCGCCGACGTGAATGACCTGCAGACTCGCCTTGCCGCGCTGCATCTCACCGGTTTGCGGATCCACGCGGATCGAGCTGGCGTTGTCGTAGACCTCGAAGGTCATGCCCAGCACGATCCGGTTCTGTCGGCCGCGGTTGATGAAGACCTGATCACTTCCGCTGACGTCGATCACGCGGCCGTCAACGAGGGTGGCCGGGTCCTGGGCGCGAATGCGGTCGGCGCTGACCCGCTGCTGCAGATCATCGAGCCGATCCCGCAGAACGACGATCTCGCGGTTGAGATCGTCCGTTTCCCCCACGAGTTCATCCACGCGGTCTTCGTACCGGTCGCGAAGACGATCGACGGAATCTTCCATGGTGCGCTTGGTCTGGTTGAGCTCTTCGAGGTACTCTTCCGCCGCGGTGCGGTACTCTTCGATGCGCCCCTGCACGAACCGTATCTCCTCGCGCTGCTGTTCGCGCATCGAGGCGATCTGGCTGTTGAGGCGGCTGATCTCGTCATCGCGTCGCTCGAGACGGCCGGTGAGCTCCGCCACGCGGTCTTCGCGCTGCTGCAACCGGTTGTACGTATCCTGCATCACGGATGCGACGACGTCATCCTGTCCAACCCCGAAGCGCATCAGGCGGCTGCGGGTGCGATCGAGCGTCGCATTGGCATCGCCGTCGACGTAACGCATCACATCGCGGATGCGGCCATCGAGGTAGGAAGCCACGGAAATGTTCTGTTGCGTGGCGGAAGCGACGTAGCGCTGGAACCGGTCCTGGTTCTGTTCCGCCGGCGCGATGAATCGACTGAGATCACGTTCCGCTTCCTCGCGTTGTTCATTGGCATCGGTCAACGCCGTATAGAAGACAATCGCGACGACCAGCATCGCAACGGTGGTGATCACGAAGACAACCAGCGAGACGATGACGCCGGTGCCCGCTCCAGAACGAACTGCCATACGAATTCTCCAATCATCGGGCCTGCTCCCGGAGAGATCGGGAGCGGGCGGACTCAAGGCGTGGTTCGGAACTGCCGTCGAGACGGCCGAAAGATCAAGTGTCGCGAGATCGGGCGGCCCCGTCAAGCCATGGGCCCGGGGAGAGCGGGGGCGAGCGGTGCCCGCCACCACCGATTCCCGCCCGGGAGCCTACTACTGCGTGCCGAAAATCCGGTCGCCCGCATCGCCGAGGCCGGGCAGGATGTACCCCTTCTCGTTCAGTTGTCGATCCAGAGCCGCGGTGAAGATAGGCAAGTCGGGATGGGCGTCGGCCAGGGCCCGCACGCCTTCCGGCGCGCAGACGAGGCAGATGAGCCGGATATCCCGGCATCCCCGCCGCTTCAGTTCCCCGGCCGCGTGTATGGCCGAACCTCCGGTCGCAAGCATCGGATCAATCAACAGGACGGGGCCGTCGGCAATGTCCGGCGGAAACTTCGCGTAATACGCGACCGGCTGCAGGGATTGCTCATCCCGGTAGATGCCGATGTGTCCCACCCGGGCTTCGCTCATGACGTTCAGGATGCCTTCGGTCATACCGATTCCCGCACGGAGAATCGGCACCAGTGTGACGGGCTTCGCCAGGACCGTTCCCGTCGTGCGCTCCAGCGGCGTTTCGACGTCGACGTCGCGCGTCGGGAAGCCGCGACTGACCTCGTAGGTCATCAACCCCGCGATCTCATTCAGAAGTCGCCGGAACTCCAGATGCGGAGTATGCCGATCGCGGGCCCGAGTGAGCTTGAGCTGGATCAACGGATGACCGAAGACCCGCAGGTTCTCGAAATCCCTATGAGGCGTGGGCATGGCGAAGCAGGTCCTCCTCGCTGGATCAGACCGCGCCGCCGGCGATGGCGGCGACGATCGCCAGAATAACCATCAGCAGCAGCCAGACCATGATCGCGATCACCGGGAGAACGAGAAGGATCGTTCCGATGATCCCGCAGATCATGCCCGCCTGGGTGAGCCCGCGCCCCTCCGGATCCATCAGACCGTGGTCCATCTTCCTCAGATCATCACGGCCCATGAGCCAGGCAAATGGGCCGCAGAGCGCGCAGGCGATGAGGCTGACGATGCCCAGAACGAGGACCAGCGTACCGCGATGCGGCCCGCGATATGGAACGTGATGCGGTGAGCCTGGTTCAATCGATGGTGATGGCATGGGTGACTCGCAGAGGGACTCGTTCGGTACAGAGGGGAGGGAAGAACATTTTCGCCAGGTGAGCAGGTGAGCCCTGCACTCGCCGAGCTTTCGGCTCATCCGCGCCTGGCTGAATCGACGGGGCTGAATCGACGGGGGCCGAATCGACGGGCGTGAGGTGCGGCGCAGAATCGGCCTGATCGCCCGAGATCTCCCGGCCGGAGGGTGCGGATGAAGACTGGTGGGAGGGTGAGAACCAGAGATAGGTCCAGTTGGCCAGAAAGAGCAGGACCACGATCGCACACGCCCGGCGACGGGCGCGGCCGGTCAGGTTCAGGCGGAGCCTCTGCGCGGTCAGCAGCCGGAAACCGAGCACGCCGGCTCCGGTTACCAGTGCCACCATGACCAGCGGGTTGAACCAGAACGCCTCGATCGGTCGGCCGCTGATGGCCGCAAGGACGAGGCGGGTCGAACCACACGTCGGACACGGCGCGCCGGTGATACGGCGAAGATTGCAGACCACCACCGCGCGTTCAGCCGCCACGCCGAGTGCCGCAATCAGCGCCACCGCGCAGAGCATGAGCCCGACGATCGTCAGCAGCCAGAGCGGCAGCCGCGGCAGGCGCGTTGAGGGTTCAAGGCGAAACAGCATGCAGGTTCACTCATCCGGAACCTTCAGGGGCTCGCGATCGCCCCGGTGATGGCGAAGATCGCAAAGAGAACAGCGAACACGAAACCGAGGATCAACAGGACGCTCGAGATCATGCCGCAGATCATCCCCCCCTGGGTCAGGCCGCGGCCTTCGGGATCCATCTGGCCGGCATCGATCTGCTCCAGATCGCCCCTGCCCATGATCCAGGCGAAGGGGCCGAGAATTCCACAGACGCACAGGCTGAGAACCCCGAGAATGAGTATCAGCACGCCGCGATGCGGCTGCAGCCCGGGATGATGCGGCGGGTAAGGCGATTGCGTCATCATGTTCCTCGATTCCTTTTCCGTTGTTTTCCCACTGCCACCATCGATGAACGCGCCCCGTGAACCCCATCGACAGGTGCGCCGCGTATTGTGATAAGCCGACGCACGCGGTGTCAAACCGCTCTCCCCTGCCCGGCAGCGGGTCAACCACGGTCAATCATCCAGCCGGCAGGTGATGACCGGCGGACGGTCGACACAGCTCATCACCTCCCAGAACGGACTGCCGCCCTCTTCATCTTCAAGCCAGCAGCTGAACTGGCCGCGTTCATCTTCGGCGTAGGCGCCGAGCTTGGCATTGCCGATCAACGCAACCCGCTGCAGGATGAGCGGTTCGGCATTGAGGTGCTCGCGTTCGGCCGCGACCGCGAAGAGGGCGTTGACAAAGCGGGCAAAGAGCGCGAGATCCGCATCCAGCAGCACGTCCGCCTCCCGCCAGAGGAGATAGCGGTGATGCGGCGTGCCCGGCCACTGTCGGAGCAGATCGATCACGGCCTCGAACGGATCGGGGGCCGGAACCCCCCGCTCCCCTTCGCCATCCGGCGGGAGGTCCACCGGATCATCCCGCCCCGCCCGACGGGTGAGTTCCCGAACGAGCGACGGCAGATCGGTCATGTTTGCGCCATCGAGCACGACGACCTCCGTCTGCGGCTGGGCGTTCAGGTGATCGCTCAGGACGCGCGTGAACTGACGCCGCTGCCGCGGATCATCGGCCAGAACGACCACGTGGTGCTCATCGAGCAGTTGCACGAGATCCGTCGGCGAGATGCGGGAATCGGATGGGTCCACGGTCGTCGAATTCCATTCCGCCGGGCGAAGTCAGCCGCTCAGTCCAGTTCGCCGGGCTGATTGAAGATGAGGCGGGCCCGCCCCGGGTCAAATCCGTGCTCATCGAAGATCAGAAGTTCGTTGTGACCGTCCGCGCGGAACCAGCTTTGCGGCAGATAGAGGCGGGTCTGCGGCCCTGCGGCCTTGCCGTTCGGACCGGCAGTGAAATAGCGGCCGACCGCGTGGCCATTGAAAAGCACCTGCCCCTTGCTCAATCCGCGCGTATCCAGCCACGCCGGCGGGATGAACTTCTCCGGGGCAAGGGCAAAGGTGGTCCGCCACCAGCACGGCCGTCCCCGGCATGCCTTCACCGCCGCCTTGCTGATCGAGAGGAACGACTCGGTCTGCGGCGGCTCCCACCGGGCAAACGACCATGATCCGGGGCCGGTTACTTCCTCGGCGCACTCGTGCAGCGTGGCGGCCCGGCGCATCTCTTCGGCGGCCTCGGGTCGGCCGTCATCCGGCGCGAAGCGCAGTTCGTTCTGCCCGCGCTTGAATACCTCCTGCCGCTCCGAGCCCAGCAGGAGGGTCATCCCGCCCCTTCCGGTCAGGCCGGGGTAGTACGCGATCGGCTGATCGTTGAGCAGGAACGTCCCGGTGCCGGAGACGCCCTCGACCTCGAAGAGGATGGGCGACTTCTTCCGGTGCGTGAACGACCAGACGACCTGACCGCGTTCGCTGAGCTGCCCCTTCGCGCAGCCAAAGAGATACCCCCGCAGCGTGAACGGATCGATCGGCTCGCGGTCTTCGATCTTCGGCTTGCCGGTGCGCAGAGGCTTGAGCACTTGCAGATGGCCGTACCAACCGGAGGGCAGATTCAACTCGTTGCCGTCACTGAACCGGCCGAAGTTCTCCACCAGCGCGGTGAGCGTAGATTCACCCCCGGCGAGCGAGGCTTCGAAGGATCCGAGGTGTGCGTGCGGCCCTTCGCCGAAGACGCCCAGCGATTCACCGTTCTGAAAGAGATGCACGCGGTCCGCCGCCTCAGGCAGCGCGAGCTGCAGTTTGCCGCGGGAGGCGCTCTTCAGGCGGACGCGGTACCAGCCGTAACCGACCGAGGCGCCGCAGGACATCAGGGTCGCCGGTCCACCGAGCGTGGCGTAGCGCGGGGAGGTGCCCTCGACGTGCGCATCAGCGGGGGCGGCCTGCCAGCTCTTCAGCGAAAGCGTCTTGCGCGGCCGTCGGGTGCGCGACGGCGACGGCGCCAGTTCCTCGGTCCTCAGCGCGCGAAGTCGGCCGTCCGGCCCGACGATCCACGGCCGGGTGGTCGGCCCCTCCGCGCGAACCGGCAGACCATCGCGATCAAAGCCCTGCACGCCGAAGTAGACCGACGATCGATCCGCTTGCAGGGAATCGATCTGATCCTCGTGGCAGAGAACAACCGTCAGCCCCTTGTGCAAGACGACGTTCGGCTTCACCCCCGCGGGAATCCGGCCGCCCATCGGTGTTCCGTTGATCGAAAAGACCGCCTCCGCGTTCTTCGGCCCGTAGAGGACGAGCATCGTGCGGTTGACGATCGCGAAGGGCGTGACGTTGGTGTAGTCAAGCCGCCCCGATCCATTGAGATCCGCATCCAGAACGAGCCATGAAACCGCCTGCTTTCCCAGCGGCACGGGCAGACGCAGGCCGTTGTTGAGCACGATCGAACTGGACCGCGGTTTGGTGTCGCCCGGCGCGCGGAAGAGAAAAACCACGCCGCCCTGGGGGCCCCATTGCGACACGACCGTCGGCGCGCCCGCCCGATCCTGAGGATCGTCCAGGTCGAGCGCAACCGGCTGGTAGTCCGGATCGAGATCCGCGAAGACGTGGCTGAAGTGATTGGCGAAGCTCACCAGTCGCCGCAACTGGTGATACCGCTCCCCGCGCGTTCCGCCCTCACCGACCGGCGCGCTGGCCGCCGCGGTGGTGGTCAGAAATCCCTCACGTCCGCCCGGCAGCCGTCCGGCCCCGAACCCGAAGTAGGTCCCCGCGCTGAAGGGACTGACGATCGGCTGCGCCCCCGCGGCGAGGCACTCGGCGGTCCGGCGCAAGAGCGTCTCGGGCGTGGTCGGTTCCACATCCCGGCGGCTGGCGCCCCACCGTGGTCGGTCAGCCGCGTCCAGAGCCGTCAGAAGGCGCGGCATGTCGGGCTGAATCGTGCGCAACTGCCGCAACTGCACGAAGAGATCGTCCCGGCCCCGCCACGTGTCGATCGTCCCCGGGATCTCCTGCCAGAGGTCGTTGGTATTAAACAGCGGCACGTTGATGCCGCACTCCCGGATCACCCGCGTCAGATCGCGCAGATATCCCTGCGCCTGCTTGCCGTTGGAGCAGAGCCAACCGTGCTCCACACCGACGAGCACGATCGGCCCGCCGCCGCGGCCGCCTCGGGTGGCCTGCAGATCGACGAGCCGCTCGAACAGCTGGCGGTACCAGGTGATCACGCGTTCGAGAAAGTGTTCGTTCGTTTCCCGTACCCGCAGGCCGGCGATCTCGCTCAGCCACGCGGGCAGCCCGCCGCCGTCGTACCCGTCACCGATGAACGGCCCCGGGCGCAGCACGAGCTTCATCCCCATCGCGGCGCAGGTCTCGATGAACTTCGCCACATCGAGGTCGCCGGTGAAGTCGAACCGGTCGCGGCGCGGCTCGTGGAGCGACCAGGGACATGGCGTCTCGATGGTATTGAACCCCGCGTCCCGCGCGTCGGCGATGCGGTCGGCCCAACTCGCCGGCTCGTGGCGCGCGTAGTGTATCGACGCGCCGAGGATCCAGTGTTTCTTTCCGTCCAGAGCGAAGCTCTGGCCGTTGTACGTCACGGTCGGCATGGAGCATGATCCCTTTCTAGGGCCGAATTGTGGTGGGTTTCACAGACTTTGCAACGTCGGCCGCGGGCCGGGGTATATCCACACGGACGATTTCAACGCCGCAAGGTTCGACCAGAGAGGACTTTTCGGCCGATGAAATGCTGCCGGAATGACCGGTTCCCGGAGCGAATCGCTCCGGGAAGCCGATTCGGCGCGGCCCCCTCAGCGGCCCCTTCAGCGGTCCCTTCAGCGGCCCCTTGAAGTCCTCCGCTGCATCCGAACACTTCTCCCGACGAAAACCCACCCGGATTCATGTGCATGCCCGCCGCCCGTCCCCACCGCCCTTCTTTCTCCAGTGTCGCGCTGGCCATCCCGGCGTGCGGGCAGAAGTTCAGGGTGGGGCTGGGAGCGGGGCTGGGAGCGGGACTCGGCGCGGCGCTCCTGCTGGGATCACTCGGCGGGTGCACCTCCGGCATGGACGCGCTCGATCGGCAGGTCGATGCCCTGATCGATGAGTCGACGACCGATCTCGGGGGCGATTCGCTCCGGCCCGCGACCCGCCGCCCCCTGGGCGAAGGGCCGCGGTACGACCGCGCCCGCGACGTGTACGCCGAACGGCTTCCCACGGTGAACCCGCGCGCTTCGGAGATTCGCTTTTCTCCACGCGAAGAAGCCCTCGAACTGACCGAACGCCTGCAACTGCTGCCGGATGCTCCCTCCGAGGAGGCCCGCGCCGTCGACCTCTCCACGGCACTCGGCCTGGCGATGAGTCACGGTCGGGAGTACCGCTTCGCCGAGGAGGAATACGTCCTCGCCGCCCTGCGTTTGCTGATTACCCGGCACCGCTGGGGCCCCCGCTTCTTCAACGAGGTCAGCGCGCAGATCTCCGGCGACGGTGATGACGGGTTCTTCGACACCTCGCTGGCCCTGGTCAATGAGTTCGGCGTGACGCAGCGTCTCCCCTACGGCGGGGAGGTCTCCGCCAGCCTGCTCGCCCGTGCGGCCGAAGACCTGCATTCCCGCGTATCTTCCCCCGGAACGCAGTCGGCGGATCTCATTTTCTCCGGTTCGGTCCCCCTGCTCCGCGGTGCCGGCCAGGTCGCCCGGGAAGATCGCATCCAGGCGGAACGGGATCTCATCTACGCGGCCCGCCAGTTCGAGCG
>SLDM01000038.1 GCA_007125255.1 Phycisphaerales bacterium | reverse complement strand
ATCGGGCGGCCGCCGAGACGGTTAGGCGATAAAATATCCTTTTCACCGACGGCGGCCCATTTCGTCGCGCCGTTGGTCGACCTACTCTACCGGCCACGTCCGATGCCAACGATGACCTCACGAAAGCAAAGAAGGCAGTTGATCCTGGACCTCGTTGCCCGCAATGAGATTCAGAACCAGCAGCAGTTGCAGGACCTGTTGAGCGCCGAGGGGGTGGCGGCCACGCAGGCGACCATTTCCCGTGATCTTCAGGATCTCGGCGTTTCCAAGGGCGCGAGCGGCTACGTGCGTGTCGACCGCCGGATGACCCGGCCGGAGGGCGCGAAGGAACTGCGCGAGCGACTGAAATCCGAGACCGAAAGCATCGAACGGGCGGGAACGATGGTGGTCATCCGAACCCCCTTCGCCCTGGCCAAGCCGCTTGCCCGCGAGATCGAATCGGCGCAGCTTCCGCAGATCGTCGGCGTGATTGCGGGGGATGAAACGATGTTTCTGGCGACGCGCTCGGCAAGCCAGGCCGCGGAGCTCAAGCGGCTGCTGAAAAGATTGCGACAGTAGAAACGAAGTGACGCAGTAACAGAAACGAAGTGACGCAGTAACAGTAACGAAGTGACAGGGGGGTGCCACGGCCAGAGGGCCGAAGGGAGTCGGCCGTGCGAGATGAAAAGACGGTCAGCCGACCAAAGCATCACGCCCATCGCCGGGTGCCGTGGTCTGAGCGGGCGCCAGGAGCGAAGGCCACGTGGAGGCTCGAAGGTCATCCAGCTCAGATTGAAAGTCAGTTGCGCGATCACGTGGCCTTCCGTCATGCCCTCACTCCCGTGAGGCCATGACTCCAGACCATGGCACCCCTCGCCGGGCCAGATCGCCGTGCTTGGTCACGACTCGATGCCTGGCTTCCTTACTCCCTCCCCTCCGTACCTTTCTCTCCACTTCGTCACTCCGTTACTTCGCCACTTTCCCTCTGTCCCTCACGCTCTCAATGCTATCTCCAGAATCCGGCGCTGCGGATTGCTGAGCGGCAGCGACGCCGCCTCTTCCTGTGTGCACCAGGTTCCCCGTCGCAGGCGGGTTCGCCCGAGGTACACGTGAAAGGTGATCCGGCGGTGGGTGGTCTGATGGCGAAACGAGTCAACCGGTTCGAGGTGGGTGAGCGGGACGGAGAGGTGCTCGCGCAGTTCTTCGCCGGAGAGGGGAGTTGGTGATTCCAGGGTCGGCACCTGCCACATGTTTGACCAGAGACCCGTCGCGGGCCGCTGTTCGAGAAGCGTGCGGGCCTTTCGTTGCACGATCACGGCATGGTGGTGGACAGGCTGCTGGCGCGGGCCCGGTTTGGGTGGAGGAATCAGGTGCTGCGCATGGTGCTGCCGGGCCCGACAGTGTCGCGCCAGCGGACAAGATTTACAGTTCGGCTGACGCGGCGTGCAGATGAGCGCCCCCAGTTCCATCAGTCCCTCGTTGAACCGGGACGAGGAGGCGGCGTGGCCGACCAGGCGGGAAGCGGTCTGCCAGGTCGCGGCCTGGCCCTTGCCGTCATGCGCTGAACTGCGCCGGCCCTCAAGCCGGGCGAGGACGCGGGTGACGTTTCCGTCGACGATCGGCACGCGCTCATCGTGCACGATGGAGGCAATCGCGCCGGCGGTGTAGCGCCCGATGCCGGGCAGTTTCTCCAACTCCGCCGCACTTCGTGGCAGGCGGCCGCGGTGATCGGAGACAACCGCGCGGGCGGCGGCATGCAGATGCCGTGCCCGGCGGTAATAGCCCAGTCCCTGCCACTGGGCGAGGACGTCCTGTTCGTCGGCCCGGGCGAGATCCCGGATCGTCGGAAAGCGCCGGAGAAACCGGTCGTAGTATTCCAGGACCCGCGCGACCTGCGTCTGTTGCAGCATCAGTTCCGCGACCAGCGCGCGGTAGCCGCTGCGCTTGCGCCGCCACGGAAGTTCCCGGGCGTCCGCTTCAAACCAGCGAATGACCTTGCGGGTGATCTCACGATCGCGGCGCGGGTTCCGGATCATGCTCATTCGGCCTCGGCGCGCAGTTCATCGCTTCGGCTGAGCACGCGCTCGATCCGACTCTTGACCCTCGGCCATGGAGCCTCCGGCGCCTTGTTGACGGTGAGCCAGTCGCCATTGAAGAGAACGCAGACCGCGCCGGCTTCATCGAAGAGAGCCCGGGCCAGCGGGTCGGCCTCGGCCATCTCGCGGTTCAGAAAGCTCCGGGGGTGGCTGCTGATCGGCTTGTCGAGCCAGCACTTGACGGCATTCGGGTTGGGCGTCGATTCGAATTCGGTGACGGTGTATGCCATGACGGTGAGGGAGATGCTGCGGGAAGGCCCCGGGAGGTGGGGCGGCCGGATCGGCCAGGTGGTGGCGCCGGACGGGGAGGCGATAGCAAGACCCGAAAGTGAGGGGGACGGGGTGAGCGGACAGCTTATCCGTCCGAGAATGTCGCGCCCATTGATCCCGGTTGAAGCATGAGCGCCGATTCGCGTGATGGACTTGCCTCCACGGGGGGATATGCTATTCTTTCGCGTTCCGAAGCCGATCCGCTTCGGAATGACATTGCGGGTGTAGCTCAGTGGTAGAGCGTCACGTTGCCAACGTGAATGTCGAGGGTTCGAATCCCTTCACCCGCTTTCGCAGCCGGCCGGTTGAT
>SLDM01000324.1 GCA_007125255.1 Phycisphaerales bacterium | reverse complement strand
GTCAACGGTATCGCGTTCACCGAAGCCGCCCGTACCCCCGATCCAATCCGAATGCTGCGCGGATACGAGCGAGCGGCCCTCACGATCAACTTCATCCGCTCACTGATCGACGGCGGGTTCGCCGATCTGCACCACCCGGAGTACTGGGATCTGGAGTTCGTCCGCCACTCGCCCCAGGCCGCGGAGTATCAGAAAATCGTCGAATCGATCGGCGAATCACTTCGCTTCATGGAGACGCTCGCGGGCGTCCAGGTCGGACAGATGCGGCGGGTTGATTTTTATACTTCCCACGAGGGTCTGCTCCTGCCGTACGAACAGGCCCAGACCCGGCAGGTTCCTCACCGCAAGGGGTCATACAACCTCTCGACGCATTTTCCGTGGCTCGGCATGCGCACCTGCCCGCTCGACAGCGCGCACGTGGAGTATTTTCGCGGGATCGCAAACCCCATCGCGGTGAAGATCGGGCCGGAGATGACCGCGGACTGGCTGACCGGTCTGCTCAATGTCCTTCACCCGGAGAACGAGCCGGGCCGCATGACGATCATCACGCGGTTCGGCGCCCACCAGATCGCGACCTGCCTTCCGCCGCTGATCGACGCGGTGGAGCGAACCGGCAAACGGGTCCTGTGGATCTGCGATCCGATGCACGGCAACACGGAACTGACCACCAGCGGGCTCAAGACGCGCAAGTTCGAACACATCCTGGTTGAACTGGAACAGGCGTTCGAGATCCATCGCCTGAAGGGAACCTACCTCGGGGGCGTCCATGTCGAGCTGACCGGCGACGATGTCACCGAATGCACCGGGGGAGCGCGCGGGCTCAACGAGGGTGACCTGCAACGCGCCTACCGCACGCAGGTCGATCCGCGGCTGAACTACGAACAGTCGCTGGAGATGGCGATGATCATTGCCCGCCGCGTCGCGGGATCGGGTTAGGAGTCGAGAAAGGCACGAAGGCAAGGAGGCACGAAGGGATCGTGATGCCTCCCCTCCGTCGCTTCCTCCCTTGCCAGCGAACACGGCGAGCCGGCAGTGAGTGTGTCCAGTAGTCGACGATATTCAGTCGGGTGACCGTCTTTCCATCTCGCACGGCCGACTCGCTGCGCTCGCTGGCCGTGGCACCCTGCTCCGCCAATTGCCCGCCGCCCCTTCGTCACTCCGTCACTTCGTTACTCCGTTACTTCGTTACTTCGTTACTCCGTTACTTTCCCTTCGTGCCTTCCACTCCCGCTCCCCTTTACACTCTCAGCACCATGCAACGCATCTACCTGGTTCGGCACGCCAAGGCGAAAGACCGCATGAAGTGGACGGACGATGACCACCTGCGTCCACTCCGGAAGCGCGGCCGGCGGCAGTCGCTTGCCCTGGCGGATTTTCTCGAATCGCGTCACCTGACGTCGCTGCGCACGTCGCCCGCCCGGCGCTGTGTGCAGACGGTTGAACCGCTGGCCGAGCGCACCGGTCTGCCGCTCGACGTCGATGATTCGATCATGGAGAGCCGGCCGATCGCCCTGCCCGAGGTGCCGGGCGAGCACGTGATCTGCGCCCATGGCGACAACATCCCCGCCCTGCTGGATGCGCTCCAGGTACACTGCGACCAGTGTCACACCGGTTCAATCTGGATGCTCGAACGAAGTGAAGACGGCACGATTGGCGGCACCCGGTACCTCCGGCCGGAATAGCTCGATCTCCGGTCCCCCGAGCGATCATCCGGACACCGAGACCGCGCGAGCAGGTGTCTTGCCCGCAGAACGCGTTCTCCTCGCTCCGTCACTTCGTCACTCCGTCACTTCGTTACTTCGCTCTTCGTCAATCCATCACAAACTCTTCGAGCGCTTCGTTGTAGGCGAATCGGGAGCGCAGACACTGAAGGATCGAGTCCAACCGCTGCGAGACGCGCGATTCGGAGATACCGAGCGTCTGCCCGATCTCCTTCATGGTGAGCTGTTCGTAGTAGTACAGGATGAGTATGAGCCGGTCACGCTGATCGAGACCGCGCGTGATCCACTGCTTCAGGCCGGATTCCTCGATCTGCCGCAGCGGCCCGCCCTCTCCGCCATCTTCCAGCACGGGCATGGGATCTTCATCCATCGCACCGTCATCACGGCTGGGGCGACCGTTCAGGGACAGGGTCATCGGCGCATTGGACGAGGCGAGCACACGACGGAACTCATCGGATGTGAGATCGAGTTGCTGCCGCACCTCATCGTCCGTGGGCATCCGGCCGTGTTCCTTGCGGAAGTCCTCCACGAGCGCCTGCATCTGTTTCGTGCGTTTCCGCATCGGCCGCGGCGTCGGATCGATCTTCCGCAGGTAATCCTGCATCGCGCCGTAGATCCGCTGCGACGAGAAAGTCTCGAACTTGATATCACGGTCGATATCGAAGCGTTCCATCGAATCAACGAGACCAAGATAGCCCTGCTGCACGAGATCCTCCAGGTCCACCTGTCTCGGCAGGGTGGCGTGCAGGCGTGCGGCAATCTTGCGCACATGGGAACTCATGTAGTGCACGATCAGACGCGTGCGCAGGACGTCGCTGCCGATCTGGCGATACTGCCGCCAGAGTTCAACGAGATCGTGCTCTGCGTCCGGAGTGGAATTCCTCAGGCGGAGTTCCGGAGCCGGATCCAGATCGGGTTCCAGACGGGATCCCGAAGATG
>SLDM01000273.1 GCA_007125255.1 Phycisphaerales bacterium | reverse complement strand
CCACCACGATCAGGAGACCCGTGCCGCCGAGGAAGCTCGAGACCAGGAACGGGATGCCCATCTGCAGCGAGATGATCGATGGGATCACCGCGATGACGGCGAGAAAGCCCGCGCCGACGTACGTCACGCGCTCCACCACCGTCTCCAGATACTCCGCCGTCCGAGGCCCCGGTCGCAGTCCGGGAATGAAGCTTCCCGAATCACGCAACTGCCGGGCCATGTCTTCCGGGCTGAAGACCACCGTCGTCCAGAAGTAACTGAAGAAGTAAATCAGGGTGATCTCCAGAACCAGGTACGGGTAAGCCCCGATCTGAAAATTCTGGTTCAGAAAGCTGGTCGTGGCAATCCACCAGTCGGCCGCACCGCCCATCGTCGCGTTCCGGCTGAGATAGCCGAAGATCGAAGCAGGGAAGATCAGCAGCGAACTGGCGAAGATGATCGGCATGACGCCGGCCTGGTTCACCCGCAGGGGCAGGTAGTGGCGCTGCCCGCCGAAGACCTTTCGGCCTCGGGTGTGCTTGGCCTGCTGGATCGGGATGCGCCGCGTCGCGACCGTGATCAGAATGGCCCCCGCGACCACGATCACGAAGGAGACGATCAGGAAGATCAGGCCGCCGACACCGATCCCGGCCTCGGCCTGAAGGGAGGGCTCGAAGTTCTGCTGGATCCACATGATCGCGGCGGGCATCTGCGCGATGATTCCTGCGGTCAGAATCAACGAGACCCCGTTCCCGATACCGTACTTGTCGATCTGCTCGCCGAGCCACATCAGGAACATCGAACCCGCGGTCAGACAGGTCACGCCGGCGAGGAAGAACACGACAATACTGCCGGCCCCGAGAAACTCGGGCTTGACGATATTGGAATTGACGAGGAACTGGAGCCACATGAACGCCTGAATGACGCACATCGCGACGGTCGCGTACCGGGTCCATTCGGTGATCTTCGCCTGGCCCTGGGGCCCTTCGCGGCGAAGTTCCTGAAGGCGCGGGATCGCGGTCTGCAGCAGCTGAAAGATAATCGCGGCCGTAATGTACGGCATGATGCCGAGGCCGAAGATCGTCGACTGCATGAACGAGCCGCCGGAGAAGATCGAGGCGTACTCGAGGAAGCGGCCGAAGCCGCCATCTTCCGCCTCCGCTTGCGCTTCGGCGAAGAGGACCATCTGTTCCTGGCTGACGCCGGGAATCGGAATCCAGAACCCGATCCGGTACACCGCGAGTATGCCGAGCGTAAACAGCACGCGGTTGCGCAGATCGGGAACCTTGAAAATGTTCAGTACCGCCTGAAGCATGTGTCTTTCCGCTTCTGTTGCAATCCGGCGAAGTCGTTCGCACCTTCGTCCGGCGGGCTATCGTTCGGATCGCGTCCTGGGCTGGATCTCATCGGCCGGCGAAGATGGCCGGTTACGCGTCGTCGGTCTGGTCGGCCGTGGCTTTCTTTGGCCCGGCATCCTTTGTCCCGGCCTTCGCGCCGGCCTTGTCCTTTTTCACACTTCGGTCCCGGACCCACTTCTTGCGGACCACTTCGTTGACGGTCCCGCCGGCCTTCTCGATCTTCTCGCGGGCTGACCCGGAGAACTTGGCCGCCGTCACCGTCAGCTTCTTCGTCAGCTCGCCCTCCCCCAGGATCTTCAACGGCTGGTTGGTATCGCGCACGATGCCGACCGCCGCGAGCAGTTCGACCGTGACCTCGGCGCCGTCCTCCAGACGCGCTTCGAGCGTCTTGAGGTTGACCACGTGGTAATTCCTGCGGAAGGCGGAGTTGGAGAATCCGCGCTTGGGAATTCGGCGCGCAAAAGGCATCTGCCCACCTTCGAAGTAGGCACGATAGGTGTTGCCCGCGCGGCTGCCGGCGCCCTTATGTCCGCGACCAGCCGTCTTGCCCCAACCGCTGGCCTCTCCGCGGCCGATGCGCTTGCGGTCCTTGTATTTGCCGACCTTCTCGGTGATCTCGTGGATCATCATGATGCTGTACTCTCCAGCTCGGAATCGTTCCGTCTCGTGACCGTTCCGATTTTCGGGGACGATCTTTTATCGTTCGTCAGTCCGGGCATGGTCCGGCCGAAGCCGAACGCCGCACCGTATACACTCTGGTTCAACCGTCTTTCGATCCGCCATCGGCGCCGCCCTTGCTTTCAGCCGCTTCGGGGGGCTTCCCACCGCCGCCGTCACGCCGCCCACGGCCGCCTCCACCACCCCCACGGCCGCCCTTGCCGCCGCGACGTCCGCCGCGACCACCCTTGTTCTCCTGGCCGACGACGTTGACCGGTGCCGCGGCCTTTTCGCCACTGCCACCGGCGGCGGGCATGAACGCCTTGCCGCGTTCGATCGACTCTTCCACCTCGGTCGTGCCGAGCTCAACGCCGCGGAGCGATTCGATCTGCTCCTTGTGCCGGAGCTGTTCGAGCCCGTCGATGACCGCCTTGACGAGGTTCTTCGGATTCGTCGACCCGAATGACTTGGTCAGGCAGTCCTGGATCCCCATCATCTCCAGCGGGGCGCGTACGGCCGCACCGGCAATGACACCCGTACCGGGCGAGGCCGGCAGCAACCGCACTTCACACGCGCCGAAGCGGCCGGTGACTGCGTGAGGGATGGTGTGCCCGATCATCGGAAAGCGCTGCATCTTGCGCTTGGCAATCTTCTGGGCCTTCTCGATG
>SLDM01000334.1 GCA_007125255.1 Phycisphaerales bacterium | reverse complement strand
GTTGATGATGAGGATGTCGTCATGAGCTCCTTCAGCGTGCCCGAATATCGAAGCGCGGGCCGTGCTCGGCAGATCGGCGGCCCGCAACCATGCCCGGTGTGACGCCCTGACCTCACCCGGCAGGTCCGAACGGGGCCTCTGCCACGTCGCGCCAATTCGCTATCATCGCACTGCGCTGCACGCCGATCCACCCGATACCCCTGTTTACTCGATACGATTGCCGCCAGAAAGAATCTCTCCGGATTCTTCGTTCGCACACTGATCATTACCTGGAGTTTGACTTCGTTGAGTTCACCCGTGACCGGTTACCGGCGACATGAATCGATTCGATCGCGGCTCGCGCGGTGGGTCGATCGGCAGCGCTACACCCTCGGATTCGTTCGTTCCGAGTGGCGGAGCCGGCTGCGCGTGCCGCCGGGCACCCGGCTCCGCATGCTGAAGCGCGGCTTTCTCAGCGAGTCGTACGTCCTCTACGATCTTGCCAATCAGGATATCCGTGAGTACCTGCCGGACCTGGCCCGCCTCCGGTGCCAGCTGTTGAACGGCCGGCACTCCTCCCTTCTGAACAACAAGCTGACCTTTGCCATGGCGCTGCAGGCTCACGTCACCGTTCCGCGAACCCGCGCCTACATCTTCAAGGGCCGAATCATTCCGATGGAAGCCGGGACGAGACCGGCGGCGAGCGCAGCCGAGATGAACGGCGAGATGAACGGCGGCCCGGCGGAAGTACTCTCCCGCTGGTGTCGTGAAGGGGCGGGGCTGGTGCTCAAGCACATCGCCGGGCTGCAGGGGCAGGGCATTTTCGTGATCAAGCCCGGGGAAGGGCAGGACGGCCTCCGCGTCAACGGTGAAGCGATGGATGCCGGCGCGGTGCGCCAGCTCACAAGCGAGCTCGATGAGTACATCGTCAGCGAGTTCGTCCAGCAGCACGAGTACGCCGACCGCCTCTTCAGCGGCTCGGCCAATACGATCCGGCTGTACACCATGATCGATCCGGAAACCGGCGAACCGTTCGTCCCGGTCGCGATCCAGCGCATGGGCACCCGCCGGACGGCCCCGGTGGACAACTGGTCCCGGGGCGGGGTGGCGTCATTGATCGATCTGGAGACCGGACGGCTCTCGAAGGCCTGCGGTTACCCCGGTCCGGGAGGAGTCGAGTGGTTCACGGCGCACCCCGATTCCGGCGCCGGAATCGAAGGAGCGGTGGTGGCCCACTGGCAGAAGCTGCTGACGGAGATGCGCGACCTGGCCGGCCGGCTTCCCTTCCTGAAGTTCGTCGGCTGGGATGTCCTGATCACGCCGGAGGGCTTCTGCGTGATCGAAGGCAACGATCCCGGATTCAACCTCGTTCAGATGCACTATCCGATGCTGCGCGATGAGCGCGTCCGGAAGTTCTTCCGCCACCACCGGATTATCGCAGCAGCGAAGTGACGAAGTAACGAACTCAGACTGAGCGGTTTGTAGCGCCTCACCCATTTGCGACGTATGAACTGTGCCGGGCGCCCAGTCCGGGGCGGTTCCGTGGCGGTTCGAGGTTCGTCAATCAGGATCAGGATCAGCCTCACAACGATTCGCGCAACCGTTCGGTGGCTGCGCTGAGATAAAATGCCTGGTCATTCCCGTTGGGGCGTTCTATCACTCCGACCTCGTACTTTGTCCCGTCCCTGCTCTTACGGGGGATCGCCCGGTCGACTCGCGGCGGCCCTGCGCCTTTCGGCCTCGATGACCAGGGACGAGTCTCTGAATGTGTTCCTTCTCGGCCGACCAAAACCGCTCCACCCCTCCCGGTTCTGGACTCCAGGCCTCCCCCCCCCCAAGAGCAGGGCCGACGGAGTCGCAGTGCGGTGCGTCCGCGATCGTAGATCCTTGGTTGCTCAGCAAGTCGGTGTCGCTTGCGCCCCAAGCGAGACGACGCGGTCCTTGACGTTTGCGATGGAGGGGCGGCTGAGCGGGAGAAGCGCAGCGGCGAGGCATCAGGCAGACCATCCGACCCTTCGTACCACCTGCCGAGAATTTCTCATCCGTGCGGGTCACCCACAATAGATTCCTGCCGCGACCCGAAAGGGCTTCGGGAATCTGTGTGGACCGTCCTCTGTGGAAAGAACGGGGGCTTAGATCCTGGCTTCGTCATTCCCTTCTCCGGCATCAACCACGTCTGACCGCCATGACGGCAGGATCGGCGAGGCCTCAGAGTGCGCGCCGCTCCGACAGAGAGGTGGAGCGGGCGGTGTTCTCCGCACGATTGCAGAACCTCCTTTGCGGTATCAAGCCGCACCCGACTGCAGGTACCCGGTGCTCGTCTCCCGCCGATCCCCCGAGGAAGAAGGAGAACCGGGGGCCGCCATGGCTCGCGTCGTGTGCTTCCAGCATCCATCGGGAGCAGCGCAGCGAAGATGTTGTCTTGCACGATCGCACCCCTCCGACGTCTTTCCCGCACAAACGTCCTTGCATTGACTTCTCCAAGCATGGCCCATGAGCCCTTTCGAAAGAGGGGCCGGGGGAACTTGTCTTCGGGATTGAGGGGTGGCGGCGAAGCCCCCAAGTTATGGCTCGACTTGCGCCGCAGCGTCGCCGGTCGATCCTTCGTGATCTGGTCCCGGCGAGTGCCGCCGGCGCTCGGATCGTGGCAAGCTCGCGCGGATGGCGCGTCTTCGCCGTCATCC
>SLDM01000078.1 GCA_007125255.1 Phycisphaerales bacterium | reverse complement strand
GATCACCGCCCGCGGCGTCAAGGGAACCGTTGACGGCAGGACGGTTCGCGTCGGCACGCCGCGCCTGGCCGAGGAATCCGGGATCAAATTCGACCAGCTCGCCGAGCACTTCGAGCGATTGGAGCGTGAAGGCAGGACGACGTTTCTCGTCATGGTTGAGAATGAAGCCGTCGGCGTGATCGCCGTCGCCGACACGGTCAAGGATGATTCGAAAGAGGCGATCGCGCAGTTGAAGGAACTGGGCATGAAGCCGGTGATGATCACCGGCGACAATGAACGCACCGCCCGCGCGATAGCGGAGCAGGTCGGCATTGACGATGTTCGCGCCGGCGTCCTGCCGGAAGGCAAGGTCGATGCGGTGCGTGAACTGCAGAAGGAGACCGGAAAGCCGGTGGCGATGGTCGGCGACGGCATCAACGATGCCCCCGCCCTCAAGCAGGCGAACGTCGGCATCGCGATCGGCGCGGGCGCGGATGTCGCCATCGAAGCGGCTGACGTCACGCTCGTGCGGGGCGAGTTGAGCGCGGTCGTCGAGGCCGTGCATCTGTCCCGGGCGACGTTCCGCAAGATCGTTCAGAACCTCTTCTGGGCGTGGATCTACAACGTCGTTGCGATCCCGATTGCCGCCGTCGGCCTGCTGCACCCGATGATCGGGGTGATCGCGATGACCGCCAGCTCCCTGTCCGTGATCGGCAATTCGATCCTGCTGCGGCGAATGCGGCCGGGAGGGAAACCATGATGCCCCATCAACCTCTGCCATGGCCCCATCTCTGCCATCGCCCGATAAATGAAATGAAATCTCGCGGCCGGAGGTTCTCTCTCACGGTCGCCGCAATCTCCGAGCACCGGCTCTCGCCGGGGCTGACCTCGTTCACCCTTCAACCGACCACTCTCGGACAGGAGCCAACGCCATGAAACCCATTACGACGATCTTCACCCTCACGACGATCGCCTTCGTCGTCTCCATTTCCTCCATCACCCTTATCGCCGCGGCGACCGCCATGGCGCCGGCCGACGAACACCGTGATGAGAACGCCAAAGCCGACCGCAAACCGCTGACGATGAACGTGTACGCCCTGGACACCTGTCCGGTGACCGGCGCCAAACTCGGCTCCATGGGCGATCCCGTCATCAAGGAGTATGAGCATGACGGCGCCACGCGCGAAGTCCGCTTCTGCTGCCCGCCGTGTATCGAGACGTTTGAGGAGGAGAAGGAAAAATACTTCAGCGAGATCGATGAGAAGCTCATCGAGCAGCAGACGGCGCATTATCCGCTGGAGAACTGCATCGTTTCAGGGCGAGCTCTGGAGGAATCAGAGACCGTCGTCGACCTGATCCATCAGGGGCGGCTGGTTCGTTTCTGCTGCCCGGGCTGCCCGCAGCGGTTCAACGCCGACCCCGATCGCTACATGACGCGCCTCGACGATGCGATCATCAGGCAGCAGCGCGAGAACTATCCGCTGGAGACCTGTGTCGTCGCGGGCTCAAAGCTCGGCTCGATGGGTGAACCGGATGAAATCATCGTCGGCGGCACGCTGGTGCGTTTCTGCTGCGCTGGTTGCCGTGGCGGTTTCAGGGATGATCCCGCCGCGCATCTGGCCACGATTCGTGATGCCTGGCGAAAGCAGCACGAAGCAGGCGATGAGGCGCACTGATCACCATCTCAGAACAGGAGCGGCGCGATCGCTCGCAAAAGGCTGCGGCGCGATGCAGCGGCTGGATCGTTGCGACACAAATGACAAGAATAGAGCACTCTGTGAAGGAATAGCATGAAAGCAACGTACCGAGTGGAAGGCATGCACTGCGCGGGGTGCGCCCGGACGGTTGCGGGTGCGATCGAATCGATTGAGGGCGTCCGGAAGGCGCAGGTCGATCATGCGAAGGAAACCGCAGCGGTCGAGTCGGAGCAGCCGCTGGATCTGGGCTCACTCAACGAGGCGGTGAGGGAGCAGGGCGACTACCGGCTGCGCGAAATGGACAGGACCGCGGAACCGGCCGGAGCTTGGTCGAACGAGGCAGCGTCGAGCGAACCGCCGGAGAGTCTGTATCCGCTCTTCCTCATCGTCGGCTATATACTCGGCGCAGTTCTTCTCATCGCGTTCACCACCGGTGACTGGTCGCTCGGGCCGATGATGCGGCACTTCATGGCCGGCTTCTTCATCGTCTTCTCATTCTTCAAGTTGCTCGACCTGAACGGCTTCGTTACGGCCTATCGCGGCTACGACCTGCTCGCGATGCGATCGGTGAGTTGGGCGTATGTCTACCCGTTCGTCGAGCTTGCGCTGGGGATTGCGTACCTGATCGACTTTATCCCGGTGCTGACGAACATCGTGACGTTTCTCATCATGATGATCGGCGCGATCGGCGTGCTGCGGGCACTGCTTGATAAGAGGCACATCCGCTGCGCATGTCTCGGCACGGCGCTCAACCTACCGATGACGAAGGTCACGCTGATCGAAGACCTCACCATGGCCGTGATGGCGGCGGGCATGCTGATCATGATCTGGATGTGAGTGCTCCGCGCGATGATGCAGGATGATGCCGAAAAAAGCACCCGTCGTTCAACAGATTCGTAAACAGAATCGGGTCTTCGGGAATCTGTGTGGGTGGGCGTGGGAGGAGGGGAGGAGGGGGCTCGGCTCTGGATCCAGCAGGCGCTCGGGGGT
>SLDM01000070.1 GCA_007125255.1 Phycisphaerales bacterium | reverse complement strand
CCTCGAACGGCTCGCCCCGTTCCGGCGGCTGCGCCGGCAGCTGCGCCCGAACGTCGTTCGGCTTGAGCGGCGACTGGACCGGGTACTGTTCGATGTTCTCGAGGTAATCGGCGATCCAGTCGATGAGCGCACGACCGTGCTGCCGGAACGCATCGGCGGACATGTGAAGATCGTGGGGCGCTTCGGACATGGTGGAGGTGAAGGCACGGAGGGAGAGTGACGAAGTAACGAAGTAACGAAGTGACGGAGTGACGGAGTGACGGAGGGAGAGAGGGATGCCGGCTGCCTCGGACCGGCGAGGGGTGCCGTGGTCTGAGCCGAGCGAAGGCCACACGGTCGCGCCGTTGTCATCCAATCCAGATTGCACGCCAGTCGCGCACCACGTGGCCTTACGTCCTGCTCTCACTCCGTGAGGTCATGACTCCAGACCACGACACCCGGATTGGGTCACAAGGCATGGAGGGAGAATGACGAAGCAACGGAGTGACGGAGTAACGGAGGGAGAGAGGGATGCCGGCTGCCTCGGACCGGCGAGGGGTGCCTTGGTCTGAGCGGAGCGGGCCCTCCGCCTCACACCGCGCCGTCGAGCATCCAGAGCTGCTGCTGCGGCTGGGAGAGATACTCGCAGCCGTCCTCGGTCACCACGATGATCTCCTCGATGGCGTGGTACCCCCGGCCGGCGACATCGGCGATCGATGGCTCGACGGTAAAGACATTGCCGACTTCCAGCGGGATCTCCGCCGATGCGCCGTAGCGCTCCCACTTCGGCGCGAGCGACCCGCCGCCATCGTGGGCGCAGCGGCCGACCTGATGTCCCGTGCCGTGGTCATACTCGGGATATCCCGCATCGGTGATGACCCTGCGCGCTGCCGCGTCGACCTGCCAGCCGGGAACGCCCGGCCGGATCGAGTCAATCGCGGCGCCAATGGCGCGCTGCACGGTATCGAACGCCCGCTGCACATCCTTCGGCGGGGCGGTCTCGCCCTTCTCCGGCACGTACCAGGCGCGCTGCAGATCAGAACAGTAGCCGTTCTGCCTGATCCCGAAATCGAGATTCAGGATCCGGCCCGGTTGCACGGTGATCGATGCGGACGGCACGGCGTGCCCCAGCATCGAATCCGGACCGCTCGTCACGATCGGGCACATGGCCGGGTCCCAGGCCAGGCCGCAACCGCGCTTGCGGGCCTGTTCGCGCATGAACTCGGCGATCTCGACTTCGTTCGTTCCGATCTGAACGAACGCGCCGGTGTTCTCGAAGATCTGGCGGGTGGTCGTGATCGCCTCACGAATGCGCATGATCTCCGCAGGGCTCTTCCGGCCGCGCAGACTGCGAAGGACCCGCTCGGCGGAGACGAAGCGATCGGCATGGTCGGGCAGGAATTCGCGCAGGCGCTGGTACATGCCGTGGGACAGACCGTCGGCCATGTAATCATCGGCGGAATAGTTCAGCGCGATCGATTGCGGGTTGAGCTCGGCGATCACGCGCTGCAAGGGCTCGCGGACCCCGTCGAGGTATCCCTCGATACGGTCCCACGTGCCGATGGACTCGACGGCTTCGGCGTCATGACCGGCGATCACGGCAATGCGCTCACCGGAACGCGTCACCACCAGGGCGCTCTGCCAGGTGAGTGAATACGGAAAGATCAGCGGGAGCACCGGATCGGGACATTCGAGCGACTCGCGCACGAAGGTCACCCAGCAGTCCACGCCGACCTCTTCGAGAATGGCCGGCGCCTGGGTGAGCTTTTCACGAATGAGGTCGATCGTGCCGGATGCTTCAGTCGTGGTCGTCGTGGTCAAGGCTCACTCAACTCCCCGACTTGGCCGCGGCGCGCTGCGGCTGCGATTGACTCTGGCCCTGGCTCTGGCCGGCGGGCTTGACCTCGGAGGTGGACGCGCCGCTGCTGCTGCTGCCTTTACCGGCGTTGCCCGCCCCGATGCGGCAGTGGCCGTCGAGCGATGCGCCATCCGCCATGGTCATGCGGGCTGCGGTGATGTCACCGGTGATCACGCCCTTCGGACGCAGATCCACGCGATCGCTGGCTTCAACGTTCCCGTTGATGTGACCTTCGACCGCGACTTCCTTGGCGCTGACCTGAGCCTTGCACTCCGCGCCGTCGGCAACGTGAATCTTGCCCTTGGACGAGATCGACCCTTCGAACTTTCCGAGAATCTTCGCGGCCGAATCAAAGCTCAGATCGCCCTTGAAGTTGGCGTCGGGGCCGATGATCGTGCCGAAATCCGTCGTGTTGGTGTTGTCTGCCACGTGGGTTCCTTTCTCAAGACCTCCGGCATGACCCGCGCCGGGCGTTCTTCGATCGGCGGGCCAAAGCAAACCGGGATGAGGACGGGGCAGTGTACCCGCAGCGGTTCACCCCTGCGCGGCCGAGCGAAAACAAGGCGACGATCGTCCCGGGTCCCCGGCGGGACGCCCCCGAAGCCGGACGGGGCACCATCGTTCACCGTTCCCGAGACGGCGTGCTCCCCGGCCGAACGCCTTCCAAAAAAAGACGAACGCCCCGGTGGAGGAGGATGCGGGACGTTCGCCGTGGAGGAGAAGGAGAAAGATCAGGTTGTCAGGCCAAGGTTCGAAAGCGGGTCGTTCTCGAGGCGGGGCCGGGTTCAGTCCGGAGGAAGGATCGCGGCTCAGGGTTCAGGTCTCGAACTT
>SLDM01000045.1 GCA_007125255.1 Phycisphaerales bacterium | reverse complement strand
GGTACCGCAGCCCCTCACGGAGCCCCCGAACGCGGCGGATCCCAGACTTTCGGGGGAGCCGGGGGGGGACTTGTCTTCCGGATTGGGGGGGCTGGCGGCGAAGCCCCCCGAAGAACAGCTGCCAAGGTCACTCTTTACCCACACAGATTCCTGAAGCGCCGCACTTGTATAATTCTCTGGATGACTGGTCGCGTCGGCGGAAGGCATAGTTCCACTCGCCGTGAAAGGCTTCAGGCCGTAGATCGACGCTCGCTCACTGCCCGGGGCAAAGGCAACCCGGAGAGCGTAAAGGAAGTGGCAGCTGGCCGTATCCCGAAAGTGAATGATCGGATACATGGAGCATAACAATGCCTGCAAAGAAGATTCAGATGGCCATCGTGTACGACTTCGACGGAACGCTTGCACCCGGCAACATGCAGGAACAGAGTTTTCTGCCTGCGGTCAAGACAGACGGGCCGAAGTTCTGGACGAATGCCAAAGCTCGCGCCAAAGAGCACGACATGGACGAGATACTCGCCTACATGGAACTGATGCTTGAACGCTCGAAGAGTACCAATACGCCAAGTAGCCGCACGACCTTCAGAGAGTACGGAAAGACTATCATCTATTTTCCTGGTGTTGAGCAATGGTTTGACCGGATCAATGAGTACGCGAAGTCGCTAAAAGTCAGAACGTTGCATTACATCATTTCGTCAGGCAACCGTGAGACGATCGAAGGAACAGCTATTGCGAAGAAGTTCAAGCAGATTTTTGCATCGAGTTTTCGCTACGATGCGAATGATGCAGCGGTCTGGCCCGCACTGGCTGTCAACTATACGAACAAGGCGCAATATCTCTTTCGAATCAACAAGGGGATCGAGAACGCCTACGACAACAGCACGATCAATCGTTACACGCCGGAAGATGAGAGGCCATTGCCATTCAAGAATTTCATCTATATCGGTGACGGAGAGACGGATATCCCTGCAATGAAGATGGTGACATATCAGGGTGGCCGGTCCATAGTCGTGTATCCGAGTAAAAAGGGAAAGCGGAAGGCCGCTGAACAACTGGTCAAAGAGCATCGGGCAGATATTGCTGTCCAGGCCGACTACAAAGACGGCAAACTTCTTGACAGGGCCGTAAAGGCGGCAATCCGGCAGGTTGCAGCTCGTCATGAGTTTGAACAATGCGATACCAGCCCATTGAAGGGGATCCGCCCTCCCAAGTGACCAGTCGTCCTACCCGATCCGTGCGAACTCCCCCTCGCAAGCAACCCAAGCCCGCTCCATCAACTCCCACACCGCCCGCTCCAGGTTCTCCAGTCCTCCCGGCTGATCGAATAGTTCCGATCATAACGACCCCCGATGTACGCGTAATCAAGATCCTCAAAGCGCTGCCGGTCCTCCGGTGTCTCCATCGGAAAGAGCCCGATCACGGAAGGCACGTACTTCCCCGCCTCGTCGCCGAGCGTCTCGTGGAAGTAGTGCTCGTGGGGGCTGTACTGGGTGAAGACGAGGAGGATCGTTTTGTAGGCCGTCTCGGTTGCCTGGTGCACGCTGAAAGCGGCGAGGTTGTCGTGCTCGGCAGCCCGGCACTGCTCGTACTCTGTTTCGCCGTTGGGTCACGGCCGATCGACAACGCCTGGCGACACTTGCGGCGGGCTCTGCCGGCGCAGTTCGGCCGCGGGAATACGGACCAGGCGCCCGCCTTCCATGATGACCAGCGCGGTCTCTGTGCGGATCGCGGTCTGGCGGGCCAGAACGGCGGCGCGCCGCAGCGCGGCGATTGAGCCGCGCAACACCGGATCCCTGGCCTCGGACAGATCGGTCGACTTCATCATCATCATTGCTCGCCCCAAAACCAGTCATGGGTCGCGAATCTCCGTGTCCTTCCGCCGCTTCGCCCGAAAGGACGGTGGCGTTCGGGACAGTTCCCATTTTGAGGAAGTCGCAGCTCCCGTGGGGCGCCTCCGGATCTTCGCAGCAAGGCGTTCTGAACGCCCCGGTTGATTCTCAGCCCCAGTTCTCGAGGAGGATGAGCAGGTCGAAAACGTCGACGTTGCAGTCGCCGTCAAGGTCCGCGGGACAGGGTCTGCACTCGCCGCACGGCCCCCACATGCTCAAAAGCAGGAGCAGGTCGAACACGCCGACAGATCCATCTCCGGTGAGGTCGCCGGCGACGATCCTGTGGAGTTGAATGCCGTTCACGACGCCGTCGTGCCCCCACACTCCGCCCACGTAGCCAATCTCGAGAACGCCCGTCCGGGAGACGTCCCATTGAAGGACCGTGTACCCAACGCCTTCGACCAGAGGGCCGGGCCATTCACCGCCGATGACGCTGAAATCTGAGAAGTCGCCGAGAATCACGCTCGTGAGTTCGCTGGGGTTGATCGCATTGAATCCGTACACGGTGATCTCGTAGTTGCCCGGCATGAGGCCTGAGAACTGGATGAGCGACATGACGTCGCCCGCGCCGCCAATGCCGTCATCCATCAACGGATTGTGCGGAGGGTCGGCGGCGGGCTCGGCGGCGCTGAAGTACCCGGCTCCACCCCAGACGAGGGTTGCGTCAAGCGGTGAGCCGTCCAGATCAACGAGAGGAACGACGACAAAAGGCGGCGCGGTGACCGTATTCCACGCGCCCGGCAGAGCGGCGCCGGCATAATCGTCGGGCGGCGCACCGGCCC
>SLDM01000393.1 GCA_007125255.1 Phycisphaerales bacterium | reverse complement strand
GCCCGATCACCCATTCACTCGTTTCTGTTGCTCGTCAAAGGAGAACTCGGCCATGCCGTTGATCGAAGAGGGAAAGAAAGCACCTGCGTTCACGCTGAAGGATCAGGACGGACAGAAGCACGCGCTGAAGGATTGCGCCGGCCGCCCGGTCGTCCTGTTCTTCTATCCCAAGGATGACACGAGCGGCTGCACGAAAGAAGCGTGCCAGTTCCGGGATCTGATGCCGAAGTTTGAGAAGTCCGAGGCGGTGATCTTCGGCGTCAGCCCGGACGATGAGGCCAGCCACGCGAAGTTTGCCGAGAAGCATGATCTGAATTTCACGCTGCTCGCGGACGTGCCGAACGAGGACGGCCTGCCCAGGGTCTGCGACACCTACGGCGTGTGGCAGGAGAAAAACATGTACGGTCGCAAGTACATGGGGGTGGCCCGCACCACCTACCTGATCGGCCCGGACGGCACGGTCAAAAAGCGATGGGACAAGGTGAAGGTGCCCGGCCACGCCGAGGCGGTCCTTGAGGAGGTGAAGGAAGGGAAGTGACGGAGGGAGAGTAACGGAGGGAAAGTAACGGAGTGACGAAGTGACGGAGTGACGAAGAAAGGCACGGGGGCACACGGAGGCACGAAGGGTTTTACGACCTCGGCGAGTGTTCTGATTCCGTTATTCCCGCGGAAGCAGGGTGCCACGGCCAGCGAGCGCAGCGAGTCGGCCGTGCGAGATGCAAGGACAATCACCGGACCGAGCTGCGACGCTCAGTCGGCACCGCTCGATGTCTCGATGCCTCGATGCCTCCCCTCCGTGCCTTTCTCCGTCACTCCGTCACTCCGTCACTTCCCCCTCCGTGCCTTGAATTTTAATCTGTTTCCCGCGCCTTCTCCCGCCCCGATTTCTTCGGCCGGCGCAGAATCGCATACGCCACGTGCGTTACGCAACTGTTGATCCGCTTCAGGTGCGTCAACAGGTCGAGATGGATCGCGCTGGTCTCGTGTGACTCCTGCAGCCCTTCGTTCAGCCGCGCGAAGTGCTTGTCGCGCATCTCCTGCTCCATGCTGCTGACGGTCTCCTTGTGGCGCAGGAGCTGTTCGGCCAGTTTGGTATCGCGCTGGGCAAAGGCGGTTTCGGAGATCAGCAGGTTCTCGCCTATTTTCCTGTGAAACTCATCCAGCTCCGCCATGCCGCTCTTGGAGAAGTACGCCCCGAGCCGAATTTTCTTCTTGACCAGCTCGACGATGTTCTTGTCGATGATGTCGCCGATCGTTTCGAGCTCGCTCAGGTAGCGGAGCTGGCGGAGCTGTTCATCGGCATCGTCGCCTTCGATGTCATCCTTGATGGAACGCGTGAGAAACTTCTTGATGGCGGCGTCGAGCTTGTCGACCTGGTCATCCCGCCGGCCGACCTCGGCCACCAGTTCCTCATCGTTGTCCTTCAGCGCCTTCCAGATGTCATCGAACATCGAGCGGACGATCTCCGCGACGCGCATGATCTCCCGGGCGGACTGTCCCATGGCCAGGCGCACATCGTGCGTCGATTGCAGATCGAGATAGCGCGGCGCGTCCCGGTCTCCCTGGCCTCGCTTCGGGGTGGGAATGAGCTTGTCCAGCATCCGGCTCATCGGCGCGACCAGCGGCAGGCCGATGATCGCGATCGCGACATTGAACCCGGTGTGCACGCATGCCAGCTTGATCGTCGGCGAGATCGGAATCTCGTTCAGCCAGGCGAGCAGCAGCGGCAGCATGGCAAGGCCGATCAACGCCCCGAGCAGTTTCAGGGCGAGATTGCCCATCGCCAGCCGCCGCGATTCAAGCTGCGACCACCCGAAGATCATGGTCGTGATGGCCAGCCCGACATTCGCGCCGAAGACCGCGGGAACGGTCATGTCGAACCCCACCGCCCCGGCCGAGAGCAGTCCGATGAGCAGGCCGATCGCGGCGGTGCTGGAATGCGTCACGATCGTCAGCACCGCGGCGAGCAGCATGATGCCGACCGGGTAGTTCTCCGCGATCGCGATCAGCCTTCCCAGGTCACCGTCGGGATCGATCTCCGAGGGGACCGCCGACTTGATCACCCCGAGGGCGAGAAAGATGATCCCCAGGCTGAGCAGGACCTGGCCGACGCCGCGGATCCGGTTGCGCGTGAAGTACTGGTAGAGAAAGACGCCGATCAGAATGAGAATCGGCGCGAACTGATCGAGATCGAGCGCGACGAACTGCACCATGATGGTCAGGCCGATGTTGGCGCCGAGCATCACCGCGAGCATCTGCCGGGCGTTCATCTGCCCCGCCTGGACCGCCTGCACGGCGAGCAGCGACATCGTGGTGCTGGACGGGGCGATGGCGCTGACGCCGATCCCGGTCAGAAACGCCCGGCCGGGCTTCTCGCCGGCCCGCTGGACCCAGTGGCCGAGGCGCATGCCGAACAGCCGGTCGAGTCCCTTGCGCAGGAACCGAACGCCGAACAGAAGCAGCGCGACGCCGCCGGCGATGATAAGCAGTAGGGCCATGACCTCCATTCACCACGCGTATGCTGCCGGAGCGACCGGGATGCATCCGGCGTGGAATGTTCAATTATTGCAAATTTTTCGTTACCCGTGGCGCGTCAGGGCGGTCGGGATCGCCGAAATCATCGATCCACCGCGTGAACACGCTCGTTCAGTCGCCAAACTTGATCCCTT
>SLDM01000528.1 GCA_007125255.1 Phycisphaerales bacterium | reverse complement strand
CCATGACCTCGCACACCATCACCCGGTGGTGGCTCGCGGCGGTGGAATGCAGCCGGTCGAGCGAGAGGGTGGCGGTGTTCGCCGCGGTCGTGAAGCCGAAGGTGATCTCGGTGCCGACGATGTCATTGTCGATCGTCTTCGGCACCCCGATACAGTTCACCCCTGCCTCAACGAGCGGTTTGGCGCAGCTCATCGTGCCATCGCCGCCGATGACGATCAGCGCATCGAGCCGGTTCTCCTCGACGGTGGCAAGGCACCGGTCCATCGCATCGATGAAGATCGGATCGCCGTTCTCATCGTCTCCGGTGTAGTACTTGTTGGGATTGGCCTTGTTGTTCGTGCCGAGAATCGTTCCCCCGCGGGCGAGGATGCCGGAGACATCGGCAAAGTCGAGCGGCCGGGTGCGGTTCTCGATCAGCCCTTCAAAGCCGTCCTGGATGCCGATGACCTCGATATCGTGCTGATGAATCGCGGTTTTCGTGACCGCGCGGATGACCGCGTTGAGGCCGGGGCAGTCGCCGCCGCCGGTGAGCACACCGATGCGCTTGATGGTTGATGACATGAGGGAGGATGATATCAGGGTGGACCCACCGAGCGGTGAGAATCACACCGTCACCCGGTATCGCCCCGTCAGATCGTCTGCTCCACCGGCCGGATCAGGATCTCGTTGACGTCCACGTGCGGCGGGGCCTCGATCGCGTAGAGAATCGATGCCGCGATGTCTTCGCTGAGCAGCGGCTGCCTGAATGAGTGGTAGAACCCCTCGGTGCCCTTTCGGCTTTCCTCATCGCGCACGGAACCGATCAACTCCGTCGCCACGACGCCCGGCGCGATCACCGTCACGCGGATCCGGTTGCCATCCTCTTTCGATTGGGCCGCCAGTTCGCTGCGCAACCCTTCCGAGATCGCGTGGACCGCGTGTTTGGTGCCGCAGTAAACCGCGGCGTTCGGAAAGATCAGCCGGCCGGCGACCGACGAGACGTTGATGATGTGACCGGTTTTCTGCTCGAGCATGATCGGCAGCGCGCAGCCGATACCGTAGAGCAGCCCCTTGATATTGACGTCGATCTCCGCATCCCAGTCGTCCATGCGGCACTTCGCCATGGGAGCAAGCGGCATGATGCCGGCGTTGTTGATCAGAATGTCGATTCGGCCGAACTCGTTCTGCGCCGTCTGCACCACGCGCGCCACCTGGCCGCGATCGACGACGTCGCAGGTGACCGGAAGCGCCTGGCCGCCCGCATCCTTCACGCGCCGGGTCAGATCCTTCAACCGATCCGCCCGCCGCGCGGCGAGGACCAGCTTCACCCCCTTTCCGGCGAGGGCCAGCGCGGCGGCTTCCCCGATTCCGCTGCTCGCGCCGGTGATGATGGCGACCTGCTCAGAGCGCTCCGTCATACGGTTCCTTTCGGTGCGGACGAGGCAAAGCCGCATTGTATGCCCGTGCGGCTGGCGCGGCGGATGAAGAATCTCTCAGCGCAGCGCGGGGCAAGCCCTCGTCGCGAGGGCGGCGACTCGCGCTGCTGACCCCGGATGATTCGGCGCTGATGCCATTGGTGCCGGAGGCATTTCCGATGGCGAATTGCAGCGTCATCATGACCTACGCCAACTTTGAAGGGATTCCGAAGCGCAGCGGCCATTGACTGCTGCGCACAGGGCGACGTGAATGAAAAGAGCTTCTGACTCATCTCGTCCTGCCGCCGATCGGACGGAGTCCATTCGCAACACTTTGCATAAGCGACATGCCGAAGTTATGGCTCGACGGAATGTCTGGCTCAGCATCCTCTTCTCGACTTTGCTTATCCTGACCGTCCTGGTGGTCTCGATAACGGCTTCGCCAGGATCAACCGCGGGCCGATGGATTTCATCCATAGTGATGCCCCACCAGCGATCATCATTCACGACCTGGGAACTCATCGGTTCCTATGTCATCAAGTTACCCGATGGGAGCCACACGCTCTACATTCGCCACAATGATGAGGTATATCACGAACACAGAAAACGACTTGCGAATGCAGATCATGCGCATGCCGTTATCCTTTTCCAGTGGAGAGAATTACGAGTCCCCACCGGCTGGTGGGCACCGACTGTCGAGCCAGACCACTACGTCATTCATTTCTCAGTGTACGACGAAGGATATTCTTTCGTGCCAAGTATCGAATGGCGTCGCCAGATTCTGCTCGAGTTCAACGCGGCCCGGCACCAGGAGCTTCTGGAGGGGCTGAGCGATGCTTCGGACATCACCGAAGCAGAACACGACCATGAACGCATCAATTCGTTGATCGAATCGGTTCCGATGGCCGAAGCGCCGGATATGCGATTTGGCTCTCCCGGATTCCATGTTGCGTTCGGAAGCGAACCGATTCGAATCATGGGGTACGTCATCAACGCCGTTTCCATTCTCATGCTGGGCTTGCTGGTTGTCAGCGTCGATCGATCGGCGGCTCATTCCCGTCGCTCGCTCACACTCCAATCCGCCATCCGGGATTGCGTTTGTCCAACCTGCCGATATGAACTCCGGGGACTGGTTGAGAATCGCTGCCCGGAATGTGGCGAAGTATTCGAAGAAGCCACCACTGACCCCGGATGAATCGGCGCTGATACCATGGTGCCGGAGGCATTTCCGATGGCGAACCGAAGCGGAACCGAGACGGACCAATCGAGCAAGACCGGCGCT
>SLDM01000005.1 GCA_007125255.1 Phycisphaerales bacterium | reverse complement strand
TCCCGGCCCCCGGTTGTCAGATCGGCGGCCGGCGTGGTCGGGGCCGCGGCAATGTAAGTCGCTGGAATATATGGATTTACGGCATATGCGCCGCGCCCGGCCCCGGGCCCGACCGCCACCGCCGGCGGCACGATCATTGCATCCTGCTCCTTCCGACAATGATCCTGCGCTCCGACCATTCCGATCATGACCCCGCCGCCGGGCCCGCCCCGTCCGCGGAAGCCGGCCCGGATCAGCCGAACACGCCCCGGCTGAACCTGCTGCTGAGCTACGGCGGGTGGCGGCAGGGGTCGGTCGTGGACCAGTTGCCCCGGCTGCTCGAACCGATGGGCATCCATTCCATCCGCGTCCACTGCGGCCGGGAGGCGGCCGAGGCGATCCAGCGCGAGCACATCCATATCGCCATGGTCGATCTGGACATCCCGCTCGATCGCGAGCAGAGTCAGACCACGCCGGCCGGTTCGCGCGTCCTGCAACTGCTGCGGCGTCTGAATCAGCCCCCGCCGACGGTCGTCGTGCGCCCGCCGCAGGTCGGTCCGCGCGACAGCGCGCGGTCGCTCTCCGAAGCGTTGCGCGAAGGGGCCTTTGCGGTGCTCGATCGCCCGCTGGAGCTGGAAACCACCCTGGAAGTCATGCGCCGCGTGCTGCGCCGGCATTACGCCGACAACTGGCCCGCCGCGTGAATCGTTTTCTTGAGATCCATCGTTCCATATCATCCCACCACTTTTTTCGTCTTGAAGGAGATCACAATCATGGCCATGAAGGTTCGACCCCTCGGTGACAAGATCATCATCAAACGCGCCGAAGCCCAGAAGAAGACCGACTCGGGCATCTACCTGCCCGAATCCGCCAAAGATAAGCCGAAGGAAGGCAAGGTCGTCGCGCTCGGTAACGGACACTTCAACCGTGACACCGGCGAGTACACCCCCTTCACCGTCAAGAAGGGCGACCGCGTCATCTTCACCAGCTACGCCGGAACCGAGGTGAAGATCGACGATGACGAGCTGCTGATCATGACCGAAGACGACATTCTCGGTGTGATTGAGTGAGTGAGGCATCGAGGGGTGAAGACAACAAGGCAGGAAGGCATTGGGGCACGAAGATCGTTCAATCCGGGTGAACGGGTGACTGCCTTGAGCCAGCCACATTTTTTTGCCCGCCTGACTCTTTTCCAATCTGGAAGGACTCGCCATGGAACGCGGACCGCTCATTGCCATCATTCGTGATCTGATCAACACCGACAAAGAGCTTGACCTGCTCATGCTCGGCGAAGGTGAGCCGGTCGAGCTTCGGAACGTCGTGGATGCCGAAGAGCTTCGCAGCGCCAACGGCATCAAGATCACCACGAAGCAGAACTACATCTGGCTGGACGCTTCCCACGTCTCCGTGGCGTACCAGGTCCGCACCGATCTCGATTGATCCTCTTCGCCCTCCCCTCCAAGCCTGGCCAGACCCCGACGTCTGTCCCTCACTTTTCCTGATCTGATTCCCCACGCCCTATGCCCATCTCCCCCGAACAACTGCGATCCGCTCTTGGCGAGCTCAACGGTCAGCGCAATGTCCGCGCTCACTTCGTGGATGCCGAGTGCTGCACCATCGAGCGCGCCCTGCTCGTGCCCGTTGAAGCGGACAATCTCATCAAGCTCACCGACGGCTCCAAGGAGTACGTCCTCGATGCCGAGCGCATCGCCTGGGTGGAGATCGGCTAGGGCGATCTCGCGACCAACCAACGACTCCAACGAACTGACTGAACACAGAAGAAAGGACCCACCACCTATGTCCGCCAAACAAATTGCCTATGACGTCGACGCACGGGAGCGCATGCTCCGCGGCGTGCAGAAACTCGCCAAGGCCGTCAAGGTCACCCTCGGCCCCTCCGGCCGTGTCGTCATTCTCGAAAAATCCTTCGGCTCGCCCACCGTCACCAAGGACGGCGTGACCGTCGCCAAGGAAATCGAGCTCGATGACGCCTACGAGAACATGGGCGCCCAGATGGTCAAGGAAGTCGCCTCCAAGAGCTCCAAGGACGCGGGCGACGGCACCACCACCGCGACCATCTACGCCGAAGCGATCTTCGCCGAGGGCCTCAAGAACATCACCGCCGGCGCCAACGCCAACCATGTGAAGCGCGGCATCGATCTCGCCGTCGACTCGGTCGTCAACGAGCTCAAGAGCATGAGCAAGCCGATCAAGAGCTCCAACGAGATCGCCCAGGTCGGCACCTGCGCCGCCAACCAGGACGAAAACATCGGCAAGATCATCGCCGAAGCGATGGACAAGGTCGGCAAGGACGGCGTCATCACCGTCGAAGAGGGCAAGTCTCTGGATACCTACGTCGACCTCGTCGAAGGGATGCAGTTCGACAAGGGTTACCTCAGCCCCCACTTCGTCACCAACACCACCACGATGGAAGCGGTGCTCGAAGACTGCTACGTTCTCATCCACGAGAAGAAGCTCTCCAGCGCCAAGGACCTCCTGCCGATCCTCGGCAAGATCGCCGAGAGCGGTAAGTCGCTGCTCATCATCGCCGAAGACATCGAAGGCGAAGCCCTCGCCACCCTCGTGGTCAACCGGCTGCGCGGCGTGCTGAAGGTCGCCGCCGTCAAGGCCCCCGGCTTCGGTGATCGCCGCAAGGAGATGCTCCAGGACCTGGCCATCCTCACCGGCGGCAAGCCGATCATGG
>SLDM01000162.1 GCA_007125255.1 Phycisphaerales bacterium | reverse complement strand
TCCGATGGTCGTTCTTCCATCCAGCACGGCCGACTCACTGCGCTCGCTGGCCGTGGCACCCTTCGTCACTCCGTCACTTCGTCACTTTCCCCCGTGCCTCCGTGCCTTCGTGCCTTCTTAAACAACCACGGACGCCCGGGAGAGGCGTCCGTGGTGATCACTGCAACTCTTTCTCTCCGCGACAGTCTGGTGACGGGCCGCGACCGAATCCGTCAGTTGCAGCCCCCCCAATTCTCAAGAAGCGCCAGGAGATCGAAGACATCCACCATGCCGTCAAAGTTGAGGTCGGCATCACAGCCGTTGCAGCGACCCCAGTTTTCCAGCAGGTTCAGAAGATCAAAGACATTCACGTTGCCGTCCCCGGTCAGATCGCCGACGCAGACCTCGACGTCGGACTTCTTGCCGAAGTATTCGAACGCGCGGCTGGAGGCAATTTCACCGATCTTCTGCCCCTGGAAGCGGGCGGGGAAGTCGTCCACGTACGGGTGAATGCCGCCGTAGATGCGCGAGCGGGCCGACTGATCGGAGCAGTCGAAGTACCGCGCCCACTGCAGCGTGACGTCTTCGCTCGGGCCGTACTCGAAGTCGAGGAACTCACCCTGCTTGATGTGGTACTCGCCCAGCCCGCCCGGGAAGTACGGGCTGCCGGTGATCTGGGAGAGGGCAACCGCCGCGGCCCGGCTGAAGGTCGTGTGGCCGGAGGTATAGCCGGCGAACGGCGGGGTGATGAACGTGGCGAGCTGATAGGTACTCCAGCGCTTCGCCAGGATCCACTGCACACCGCTGTAGGGCGCGTCGTACTGGTGGAACTGCGGATCGGTCCAGATGTTCTGGTAGGAGATCGGCTCGTACGCCAGCTCGTTGTCCGAGGGTGAGCCCGGCCAGGCCATGACCGCAATTTCACCGATGAACTGCTCGGCGTCATACTGGTTTTCGCCGTTCTCATCCGGAATGGCAAAGCCGAAGTCGTCGACCAGCATTTCCGCGAGATGGGCGTGCTTGCCGCCCGGGGCGACGGTCTCCTCGGTGATCAGTTCGATGATGCCCGGAATCAGCGGCAACCCGTGCGGGTGGTAGGAAGGCAGGTTCGGGTCGGACGACTGGCCCCGCTCGGCCATGTAGCGAATGGCGTAGACCGGACGGACGTAGTCGTAATAACCCTTGACGCCCCAGCAGGCGACGGCGGCATCGTGTGTCGCGCCGTTGAGGATGAGGTACATCTTGACATCCCACTCGAGACGATCGACGATCGGACCCTCGCCGCCGATGCGATGCTCGAAGATCGGACTGTCGGCAACGAGTTCGTTGGCGATCTCGTTCCAGTGGCCCGGAGGCGTCGAGCTTTGCGGCCCGTCCGCCCAGAACTCCGCGATGATGCGGCCATAGTCACCGTAGTTGATCACGTTCGGCTCGTACGCTTCACCCGTCACCGGGTTCTTGCCGTACCCCTGGCCGTCGTTCGAACCGAGGGGGTTCTTGCCGAAGACCGCCGGAGAGATGTCGATCATGATGCCGAGATCGGGATCGAGTCGGCTGGAGGTCACGATCACATCCGCGAACGTGTCGATGTACTCCTGCTGGCGCTCGGTGTCGAGCAGCGGAGGCGCACCGGGGTCGAGGTAGAGACCCGGCCCGTCCAGGTGTTCCTCGCGCAACGCGAACGAAGTGACGTACCCCCAGTGCGGACCGATCGCGGCCGGAACATTGCCATCGATGATGTTGCCCGCCTGGTCGACCTGGGTCTCCAGCCACGTCGACGCCCATCGGTTCGGATCGGTGACGAACTCGAGCGGGAGGCCCATGTTGGCCACGGCGATCGGCTCGTTGACCGGCTGGTACGGCTCGAGGGTATGCGGGTCGATCGGGGCGAAATCGTTCAGCTCATTGGAGCCGTCGTCCCAGCCCGTTTCGATGATCAACTCGGCAATTCGATTGCCGATCGCCGCGGGCGAATCGCCCTCGGTCGAGGTGAAGCTTGCGTCATGTCCCATCAACGCGAACTGGTCATCCAGCATCGGCTGGATCACCGCCGCCCCCGCCGCGTTCTCGAACCGATACTTCAGGATCCGGTAGACCGCGTAGCTGATCGCCTCCTCGCGAGCGGCAGTGACATCGCGGGGTGCAGGGTACTTCTCGGTGTAGAAGACGCCCGTCGCCGTATCGTCGTACACGGCCCAGGCGTCGTACATGGCGGCCGAGGTGTGGTAGAGATTCCGCGCGTGGACCGGCGGCCGGGCGCGATCATTCCGGATCGACTCCAGTGTCATTTCGTTCCAGACCCTCGCCGCGGTCCACTCCGCCGAGCCGGCCTTCGCTTCTTGCGGCGCGCACAACCCGACGGCTCCTACCGCGAGCAGGCATGACATCGCCGCCACACATGTTTTCTTGATCTTCATTCCATACTCCTCCACGGGTCAGCCCTCCAACCGGATGGCCGACATCCTCTTTTGCCATTAAACGATCAGAGTGAGATCAACGGGTGGCCCGATCGAACCGGCCATCTTCAGAATTGATCACAGGCGATCATCACAATCAATCCGGAGTTTGGGGCCAGTTTGATCATTGTCAATCGATTCGATTGAAAATGGAAGAAGAATCTCCAAAAATTCACCGCCCGAGGTACTGAATATACATTCACATACGCCGAATGAACAGAATATTCTAGCGGTATTCACAAAGGCTGGATGG
>SLDM01000196.1 GCA_007125255.1 Phycisphaerales bacterium | reverse complement strand
CTCTGTACCGTCACGCACGGGGGGCTGATCACCTCCGGCAAGGGCATCAACCTGCCCGACAGCGACCTGACCGTGGACTCCATCAGCGAGCGCGACTGGGAGCATGTGCGCTGGGCGGTTGAGCATGAGATCGACCTGCTCGCGCTGAGTTTCGTCAAGAGCGCGGACGATGTAAAACAATTGCGCGAAGGCGTGAAGCGCTACTCGCGCGAGCTCGACAAGGAGTCGTTGCTGATTCCGATCGTCGCCAAGATCGAACTGCCGCGCGCGGTTGAGCGGATCGAGTCGATCGTCGATGCCGCGGACGCGATCATGGTCGCCCGCGGTGATCTGGGGGTTGAACTGGACCTCGCCCGGGTTCCGGTCATTCAGAAGCAGCTGATGCGCGTTTCCGATCACTTCGGCAAGCCGTGCATCGTCGCCACGCAGATGCTGGAGACGATGATGAACTCCCCCAGTCCGACGCGGGCGGAGGCGAACGACGTCGCCAACGCGATCATGGACTACACCGATGCGGTGATGCTGTCCGGCGAGACGGCGGTGGGCAAGTACCCGGTGGTCACGGTTGAGACCATGCGCCGTATCGCGGAACACACCGAACCGTACCTCGCCGCCCAGCCCGCCCAGGCCTCCGCGCCGGGCCGGCTGATCGAGACGCGCTACCGCACCGCCGCCCTCGCCCACGGCGTGTGGACCGTCGCGCAGGACATCGCGGCGAAGTTCATCATCGTCTGGTCGCAGGAAGGCGGGGGAGCGCGGTACCTGAGCCAGAACAACTTTCATATCCCGATCATCGCGGTTACGACCGAACGGCGGGCGGCCCGGCGCATGCAGCTTTATCGCGGCGTCTTTCCGGTGCGCATGCCGCTGCCCGACGGCGTCGCCCACTTCACGCGCCTGGTCGATGAGTACCTGCTCCGCATCGGCTGGGCGGAAAAGGATGACATGTGCGTCCTCGTCGCCGGTGAACCGATCGGCACCCCCGGCGTGACCAACTCGCTCGCGATTCACTCCATCGGCAACCCCGATACCGGGTACGCGCGGCACGAAACGCGCGAATCCTGAGCCGCCCGTTCGACAGCCGGCCCGCTTCCGACGTACGCTCTTGCGTATGCAGGCAGCGATTCTTTCCATCGGCGATGAACTTGCCCTCGGGGAGCGGCTCAACACCAACTCGCAGTGGCTCGCCGAGGCGCTCGCGGCCCGTTCGATCATCACCGTGGAACACCGCACCGTTGCCGACGACCGCCCGCTGATCGCCGGGGCGATCACGCAGATGGCGCAGGGCGTCGACGTTCTCGTCATCACCGGCGGCCTCGGCCCGACCGCGGATGATCTCACCCGACACGCGCTGGCGGATGTCATGGCCCCGGGGGAAGAACTGGTGCTCGATGAGACGGAACGCGCCCGTCTGGACGACTGGTTCGCCCGGCGCAGCCGGCGCATGCCCGAGGCGAACCTGATCCAGGCGATGCGCCCGCGCACGATGCGCTGCCTGCCGAATCCGCACGGCACCGCGCCGGGGTTGGCCGGCCGGTTGCATGAGACGCAGGTTTTCGCGCTGCCCGGCCCGCCGGGTGAAATGCACCCGATGTTCCGGGATCACGTGCTGCCGGAACTCGACCGGCCGGAAGATGAGAATGTCCTCCGCGCGATCACGGTGCACGAGTATGGACTGGGCGAGTCGGATGCCGCCGAGCGCATCGGGGCGTTGATGGAACGCGGCCGGCAACCGCAGATCGGCACGACCGCCAGTGCCTCGGTCGTCACCGCGCGCATTCGCGCGTTCGGCCCGGCCGATTCGATTGAGCCACTGCTTCGCGCCGATGCCGCCGCCGTCGAACGGGCGTGGCAGCCGTTTGCCTTCGGACGCGGCGATGCGACGCTGGCGCAGGCGCTGCTCGGTGAGTTGATCTCCCGCGGCCTCACGATCGCGACCGCGGAGTCGTGCACCGGCGGATGGGTGGGCAAGAGCTTCGTCGATCTGCCCGGCTCCAGTGCCGCCTATCTCGGCGGATGGGTCACTTACTCCAACGAGATGAAGCGCGACGGTCTCGGCGTGCCTGAGTCGTGGCTGGAAGCGTACGGCTCGGTTTCCGCCGAAGTCGCCCGTGCGATGGCGCAGGGCGCGCTGAAACGCGCTGCATCGGACCTGGCGGTGTCCATCAGCGGCATTGCCGGCCCGGACGGCGGCACGCCCGAGAAGCCCGTCGGCCTCGTCTACATCGGGATCGCGCAGCGGACTTCCGATGTGGCTCCGACCGCGCGAGCGCACCGCTTTGAGTTTCACGGTGACCGAACCGCCATCCGCGACCGCGCGGGCAAGGCCGCGATGCAGCTGGCGCGGTTTGCGCTGCTCAGCATCGAAGGTGAACGGCTGCTCTGGGAGACCGATCTGGAGGTGCCGGCGTGACGGGGCATGAACCGGCCGAGGGTACGGTGGCATCGATCGCGCTGGGTTCGAACCTGGGGGATCGATCCGCCAACCTGCGCGGCGCGGTGGAGGCGCTCGAGCGGCACGAGGCGATCGAGGTGCTGCGGGTTTCAGAGTTCCTGGAGACCGAACCGATGGGGGTGCCCGGGCAGGGGCCGTACCTGAACGCGGCGGTGATCGTGAGGACGGTTCTCGAACCGCGCGAACTGCTCGAGGTGTGCCTGGCGATCGAGCGCCAGTTCGGGCGCGTCCGGGGTGAGGG
>SLDM01000503.1 GCA_007125255.1 Phycisphaerales bacterium | reverse complement strand
GGTCCGGAAGAAAAAACCGGCCCCTCGCGGTGAGGGGCCGGTGGTGGGCAGTGTGCGCCGCATCTTCTTGAGCCAGAGGGTTCAAGGAGAGGTTCAGATGGGGCTCTCCTTCGGCTTGCGGATCTGGAAGATGGTCTGCGTTCGGAGGACGAGACAGCAGTCGCTGCGGAGGTGATATCCCTGGATATGCACTTCGCCGTTGTAGCGTTGGGTATCCACCAGGGAGAGGTTGGGCTTGCCGCTCTCATCGGTCCAGTGCGTTCCGATGCCGCCGCACTCCTGGCCGTGCTCGATCAATTCGTTGTAGGTGCCGAGGTAGAGGTGGTCGGAGAGCGTTTCGGTCTGCATCGAGGTGACATAGCTGACGCGCTCGCCGATTTCGCAGTCGTGGTCGCGTTCGCCGGCGCAGGGCAGCGTGGTGATCAGGCCGCGATCCGGAAGCCGTTCGGGTGTTTCGGTCACGACTTCCTGGACGCAGATGTTGCCGTGCTCAAACCGGAGGGCGTGGCCGCCGCGGAAAATCCACGCCTCAAACTCATACCCGCCATGATCGATGGTCTTCCTGCCCTCAATGCCGAAGAACTCCGGGTGGAGGGCATTGCGGTACAGGACCATGTGGTAGGCCTGCAGGGATGAGGTTGTCTTGGAACTGATGCTCATGGATGAGGTATCCTTACAAAGGTAGAATGGAACTGCTCTCCGCCTCCTACCTTGCAAACGACGCATTGTCGCTGCGATGGGGCGAAAGGCAACCCTTATCTTCCGAGATTTTCGCAAAATGCAGCCCGCGCCCGCCTCCGGTCGATGTATGCAACGGTCGACCGCTCGATGCTACGCGGCTGGCTCGAGTTCGGTTCTACGTAATCTCCGACATGACAACACTTTCTGCGCGCATCTCGATCCTCGGTCGCTCGTTCGGTCCGGCTGCGGGCCGGGTGCTGACCGCGGCGTTGCGGGATGCGGCGCCGGATGAAGTCGGCGATCTCGCGCGATCCGCGCTGGAGCGGGATGACCCGGAACTCCGTGCCGCCCTGGTGGAGTCGTTCGATCGTCTTCCCGCGGCGGTTCGTACGCAGATCACCTTCACCGGCGAGCAGCTCTCTGAACTGGCCGTGATCTCGCGCCGCTGGCGCCGCGCCGCTTCACGGAGAAACCTGCTCACCCTCTGCCGGCAGTGCGATCGCGAGCAGGTCGCGGGGGTGTTGCCGCTCCTTGCCGGCTGGTTGAGCGCTGATGATCGAGAACTGGCGGCTTCGGTCGGATCGCTGCTGCTGGAGCAGACCCGACTCTTCCTTGGGCCGACCGGCCGCGCCCGGCCGTCGGTCGTTCACGCCGAGTCGATCGATGAAGCGCTCGCCGAAGCGTACCGCACCGGGGGTGAACATCGCCAGACGGCCGCGCTGCTGGCGGTGGCCCTGGCCCTTCATCGGCCCGGTCCGCGATTGCGAGCCATGCTGATGAAGAGCGATGATGCGGCCGCATTCGCGCTGCGGCGGGTCGCCGGCCGGACCGTCTGGCCCGATGTCGGCCGCAACCTTCTGCCCTGGCTGGGATCGACGATGCTGGATCGGGCGGCGGCACGCCACCTTCACACACTGGCAAGCCCCGAGCAGTTCACCGCGCTGCTGCAGGAAGGAGCGCTGCTGCACGCACCGCGTCGTCGACGCGCCTTGAAGCAGGTGCAGCACCCGCGTCGCGCCTTGCCCGACCCCGCCGTTGCCGTCGAACTTGAGCCGCACGCCCAGCGTTTCCTGCCGGATTACGTGGCGGCCCTCGGCGTACGGACGAGCGCCCGGCTGGAATGGCTGCGCGATGGTTTGGCGCTGCCCGATCCGGTGGCGCGACTGAAGTGCGTGCTGCAACTGCGCCGCTTCCGCGGCGAAGAGGCCCGGACCGCGCTGCTGCAGTACGAACGCGATTCCCACGCCGAGGTCGCCGGGGCCGCGGCCCGCTGGCGCGAGCCGGGCGAACGGCAACGCCAGCGCGAACGGTACATCACCGATCCGCGCACCTTTCTTGACGTGCTGCCCGACCTCACCCGCCTGGAACGGGCGTGGTGCGCCAGGCAACTGCTCCGGGAGCAGCGCGAGGCGATGTTGCGCCTGATCACCGCCCGTCTGCGACAGGGCCCGCGCGGCCATCGCCTGGCCCTGCTGCAACTGGTGGAGCACCTGGAACTCGCCTCGGAACTTGGCAGCGCCGTGATCCCGCTGGTCCATGGACGGGATGTGTTCATCGCGGCGGCGGCGACGCTGGCGCTGGGGGAGGTGGAGGACGCGAAAGCCGGCGAAGCCCTGCGGTCGGCACTTCGTCATCACGATGCGCGAGTCCGCGCGAATGCCGTCGAGGCGGTCATGCGGCGGGGCGAGCCGGCCATGCTGCCGCTGGTCATGCCGCTGCTGGGGGATCGGGGAAATCGCGTTCGGGCGAACGCCATCCGGGCCACCGGGTCGGTCGCCCCGCGCCACTCCCGGCGGACCCTGCACGCCATGCTGCGAGATGCGGATCCCCTGCACCGGATCAGTGCGATCTGGGTCGCGAGGCGAGTGGAAATCGATGCCGAAACCGCGCAGCACCTGGCAACGCTGGCGGCGCACGATCCGCAGCCACTGGTGCGCACCCGGGCGGCCGGTGTGCGCCGGTTCCTGACCCGGTCGCGCGGGGCCGAATCGCCCCGGGAGCTTTCATGCCCATGACCCTTGCACCTGCG
>SLDM01000030.1 GCA_007125255.1 Phycisphaerales bacterium | reverse complement strand
TGACGGACGTAGCCGTCGGGGGGCGGTGGCTGGGGGGCGAGGGGTGCCTCGAGCCAACACAACCCGGACGGCCCAGCCCCAGCGCCAGATCATGATCCGCGGCGCGGCGGCCCCTCACGGGTTCACTTACGATTGAAGGGCGATGAAGGAACCCTCCGTCCATATCGGTGCTGATCGCGCCGGTCCCCGCGCCTTTCCGTCCCGGCGCCGCGTGTCCCGGTTTCTGCCGCCGCTGCTGCCGGCGCTGACAACACTGATCTTCCTCCTTGCCGGCGTCCTTCCGCTGGCCGGCGCCCTCGAAGTTCTCCTCTCCCAGCCGGCATCGGGGTACGAAGCGCGCTCGCCCTGGCAACTGCTGGCGACGAGCACGTACTGGGCGGGGCTGGTCGCGCTGCTCGCGGTGGTGATCGGCTGGGCGCCGGGGCGCTGGCTGGGCAGCATGGCCGATCGCGGCGGCTTCGTTCCCCTCGCGGTCTTTCTGCTGGTTCCGATCTGCCTGCCCGCCTACGTGATCTTCTTCGCGTGGTGGCAGGCGTGGCCGGCGGATACCTGGCTCTACCGCTGGGCGGTGGAACACGAGCAGGTGCAGATGGTGCGCCGGCTGACGTTGCTGGTCGGGATGACGTGCTGGTCGTGGCCGATCGTCAGCTGGTGCGTGGCGGCGTCGATGATGCAGACGCCGGCCCAGCGCGAGGAACTGCTCGCGGTCGACGGCGTCTCTCGACTCGGGCGAACGCTCGATCGCTTCCGGCGTGATCGCGGCATGCTCACGCTCGGCGGATTGATCGTCTTCATCGCCACCTTCAACAACGTCACGTGTTTCGATCTCGCGGAGATCTTCACGGTCGGCAATGAACTGCGGGCGATGAAGGCGACCGGCGCCGATGATCGCGACGTGCTCGTGGCGGCCCTGCCCGCGGCGGGGTTGACGGTGATCGGCGCGGTCCTGATCTGGATCATGCTCGGCTCGGCGAGCCGCCGCGGTGAGCCGGTGGCGCGGCCCGCCGCCGCGGGGTGGTTCCCCCGGGTCGCGACGATCTTCATCTGGGTGATTTCCGTGGCGATCCCCCTCGGATTGCTCGCGCGCAATCTCTGGCGGAGCCCCGGCGGGCGCACCCCCGCGATGCAGTGGCGCGAGTTCACCAGTTTCTATTCGACCGGACTCCTGAACACGCTCGTCATCGCGCTGCTGACCGCGACCGGCGCCGCGCTGGTGGCGCTGGGGCTGGCGTGGATGTGGCAGGATCGACGGGCGTGGGTGCGATGGCTCGCCCACCTCCAGGCGATCGTCTGGCTGGTGCTGGCGGCGGTGCCCGGATCGCTCGTCGGGGTGGCGCTGATCGCCACCTACAACCGTCCGATCGCGATCGGCGGTTCCGGCGTCGATGAGCTGATCTACCGTACGCCGGCGATCCTCGTCCTCGGGCACGTGGCGCGGTATGCGTTTCTCGGCGCGCTCTTCGGGCGGTGGATGGCGATGCGCGAACCTCGCTCGATCGTGGAATTGCGGGCGATGGATGGTGGACGGACCCTCCCGGCGTGGTGGCGCTCCGCGCGGCCGCGTATCATGGCGACGTGCGCCGCGACCTTCGGCATCGTGCTGGTCCTGTCGCTGAGCGAGATTCCCGTGACCGCCATGGTTCGCCCCCCGGGGTTTGACGCGATTACAACGAGCATTCTGAACGACATGCACTTCCAGCGGCCGCAAACGGTCATGTTCGCCACCGGCATATTCTTCGCGCTCGCCCTGGTCGCGGCCGGTGTGACGGCCGCCCTCTGGTGGTCGACGCGGCCGGCGTTCCGGGTCGGAAGGATCGGTGCGGTCGTGCTCTGCGCGATCATCCTGCTGCCGGGTTGCGGCGAGATTGATCCGGAGAATGTCCGGCCGCTGCGCACCGAGAAGACCTTCGGAATCGCCGGGCGGGCGCTGGGGCAGTTCAACTATCCGCGCTCCATCGACATCGACTTTGACCGCGAGGTGATCTATGTGGTCGATCGATCCGGCCGGGTGCAGCGCTTCGACCTGGACGGCAATCCGCAGAAGGCATGGACGTTGCCGGACTACGAGCTTGGCCAGGCGACGGGAATCACCGTCGATGATCAGGGGCGCGTGATTCTGGCGGACACGCACTACTACCGGGTCCTGATCTATGACCACGAGGGCAACGAACAGCTCCGCTTCGGCGAGTACGGTCTGGAGGAAGGTCAGTTTCTCTACACCACGAAGGTGGGCGTCGGACCGGAGGGGAAACTGTACGTCGGGGAGACCGGCGGCAACGATCGCATCCAGGTCTTCAGCCCGGAGGGTGAGTTCCTCTTCAGCTTCGGCCGGTTCGGCGCGGGGGAGGGGGAGCTCAGCCGTCCCCAGGGGATCGCGTTCAACCGCGAGAAGACGCGCCTCTACGTCGCGGATGCGTGCAATCACCGGATCGCGGTCTACGAGCCGGACGGGACGCTGATCCGCTACATCGGCGAGCCGGGCCGCGGGCTCGGTCAACTTTCGTATCCGTACGATGTGCTCGTTCTGGAAGACGAATCGCTGCTGGTGGTCGAGTTCCACAACAACCGGCTTCAGAAGTTCCGCAAGGATGGCACGCCGGTCGGACTCTACGGGCGCCTCGGGTTTCGCGACGGCGAGATGCAGTACCCGTGGTCGGTGGCGGGAAATCTCGAGCGGATCTACGTGGTGGATTCGGGGAACAACCGCGTGC
>SLDM01000352.1 GCA_007125255.1 Phycisphaerales bacterium | reverse complement strand
TTTCTGAACCTCTTCAACGCCAGCGGTCAGCCGGCAATCGCGGCGATCGCCAAGACCGATGGCGGCGGCAGAATCGACCTCGCCGATGAGTCCGGCCAGCCGCAGGCGACACTCGATGTCCGATCCGGATCCGGTCCGACCCTTGCGCTCTTCCGCGCCGATGGCACCCGCATGGCCGCGCTGGGAGGGCGCAACCAGGGCGGACTGCTCAATCTCACCAACGCCTACGGCGTGCCGATTCTCATCGCCGGGTACACCGAGGGACATCGGGGCGGCGCGCTCTCCATTCGCAATGGGCGCGGGGTGGAGGTCGCCCGGATGGCCGCCCGGGAGGATGAGAGCGGCGCCATCACCGTCTCCGATGCCGATGCCCGCCAGTCACGGCGATTCGATATCGATTGACCGAAGCCCGAACGCTCCCGCCGGGAGAATGAATCATACGAATCTCCGATCGGACTCGGGCCTGTTGGAATCTCACCGCAGAGAACGCGGAGAAGGGTGCGAGGATGCGCGGGCGTCATCAACCCTGTTCGGCCTTTGGGGGCGCTTCAGAAATTTGCTTGGAGTGACCAGCAGGGATGAATCGGCAGGGATGAAAGCGTTCAGCAAAGGCGCGCCGAGGCGGGGCGCCGCCGCCCCCCTTCGAGCCTTCTCTCGGTCACTTCGTTCCTCCGCGCTCTCCGCGTCCTCCGCGGTGAATGCGCTGCTCGCCCGGATCTGACCTGGAAAACGTATCACGCAACTCGTCCCGCTCGAGAGCGAACGCCTCGTTCAGGATTCTCCCGCCCGGAAGACCGCCACCACATCCTCCACCGGAACCACGAAGAGCCGGTTGTCACCCTCGAAGTCCACCGGGATGGCGTGCTTGGGATTGAAGAGGACCCGGTCGTACTGCCGGATCGGGTAGTCCGTGTCGTTCTCTACCTGCACGCTGATCGTCACGACCCGTCCGGTGATCGTCGGAATCTCGATCTTGTCCGGCAGGTGAATGCCGCTCTTGGTCTGCTTCTTGTCCTCATCCTTGCGAATCAGCACGCGCTTGCCCAGCGGCTCGACCGTCTCAAGTTTGCTTGGCGTGGAGTTGGGTTTGGCCATGGGAGGATGATACGGGGGAAAAATCGTAGGGCAAGAAGGAACGAGGCACGAAGGCACGTAGGCACGGAAGCACGGAGAAAAAGTGACGAAGTGGCGGTGGATACGTCGTCCCCCGCGAAAGGGCGTAGGGTGGGTAGACCGAGCGAAGCGAGGGAAACCCACCGATCCCGCGCGATCGGCTCGTCAACGTCAGGCGGAAGCGATCAAGGCACGAAGAAGAAGCGACCGAGCGAGGCCGAACTCGTCGTCCCCCGCCGGCAGGCCGGGAGGGGGCCCACTCATGCCTCCCGCACTTCAAACCGCCCCCACGTCGCGGCTTTCACGAGCGCCGCTTCCAGGCGGCGGTGGTACTCGGCCCGGCTCACTTCGATACAGCCGAACTGATCGAGATGCGGGTTGCGGAACTGCGTATCCAGCAGCATGAAGCCGCGGTGGTTGAGCCAGCGCACCAGATGGACGAGACAGACCTTGGAGGCATTGGTCCCGCCGAGTTCGGGCCGGGAGAACATCGACTCTCCAAAGAACGCGCTGCCGAGATGGACGCCGTACAACCCGCCGACGATTTTCTTCTCGTACCACGCTTCGACGCAGTGGGCGTTTCCCGATCTGAACAGCTCCAGGTACGCGGGAATCAGCGGCTCGGTGATCCACCGCCCGTTGATGCGCGATCGGGCCGGCGCGCAGGCGCGCAACACCTGCTCAAAGGAGGTATCGCTCCGAATGGTGAACTTCTTCTTCCGGACCTCGCGGGCCAGGTTCTTCGGTACGTGAAACGCATCCAGAGGGAGGATCGCCCGCGGATCGGGGCGGAACCACTCCACCTCGCCACTCTCGTGATCGCCCATCGGAAAGATGCCGTTGGAATACGCCCACCGCAGCAGCTCCGCGTTCGGCCGGTTCGGATCGATCTCTGCAGGCGGCAGGTGGTGCATCGGGAATCAGGTGCGGGGGAAGGCGGGGGCGGCGAAACGGTTCATCGGAATGGGCCAACGCAGCGGATCAACAAGCGAGGCACCATTCCATGACGACGCCCTGGCGGTCTCCCATGATACGATGAGGATACGATGAGGATACCATTCGGCTACGATCCGCACTCGTTTCAACCGGTTGCCGCGGCGGCTGGTTCTGACTTCGGCGAGGAGTTTCATGGAGCTGTACGACATATCGCCGGCGATTTCCGAAGGGCTCGGGGTGTGGCCGGGCGATACCGCCCCGCACCGTGAAGTGCTGCTGGACATGAAGCGCGGCGCGAACCTGACGCTCTCCACGCTGCGCGCCACCGTCCATCTCGGCGCCCACGCCGACGGACCCAACCACTACGGCCGGGACGCCCGCGGCATCGACGAACAACCGCTCCAGACGTACCTCGGCCCCTGCCAGGTGATGCGGGTTCAGGTGGCCCGGGGCGAACGGGTCAAGCCGGCGGATCTGACCGGCGAGCTCTCTGCCCCGCGCCTGCTGATTGCGACCGAGACCTTTCCCGATCCCAACGCGTGGAACGAGGACTTCGCCGCCCTCGAACCGGAACTGGTCGACCACCTGCACGAGCGCGGCGTGAGCCTCGTCGGCATCGATACTCCGAGCGTCGATCTGTTCAGCGACCGGGAGCTCTCCGCC
>SLDM01000172.1 GCA_007125255.1 Phycisphaerales bacterium | reverse complement strand
GTCGACGCTGCTCCGGATTCTCACCGGGCTCGAGGAGCCGGATGAAGGGGAGATCACGCGCCGGCGGGGGCTGCGGACCGCGTACATTCAGCAGGACGACCGGTTTGCCCCGGGCGCGACACCGATGAGTGCGGCGCGGTCGGAGGCGGAGCGCACCGGGAGCGAGGATGCGCGGCTGGATCCGGAGACGCGGGCGTCGATCGCACTCTCCCGGCTGGGGTTCACGAATTTTGAGCAGCCGGTGCGTGAGCTTTCCGGAGGGTGGCGGAAGCGGTTGGCCCTGGCGTGCGCGCTGGTGGATGACCCGGATGTGCTCATGCTCGATGAGCCGACGAATCACCTGGACCTGGAGGGAACGATCTGGCTGGAGCAGTTCATCCGCACCGCGCGGATGGCGGTGGTGATCATCACGCACGACCGGCAGTTTCTGGAGAACGTGACCTCGCGGATCATCGAGTTGTCCCGCGCCTATCCCAACGGCATGCTGGAGGTGAAGGGGAACTACAGCGAGTTCGTGCGGCGAAAGGGAGAGTTCCTCGACGGCCAGGCGGCCACCGAATCCACGCTGGCGAACCGTGTGCGCCGTGATGACGCGTGGCTGCGGCAGGGCATCAAGGCGCGCGAGACCCGGAACAAGACGCAGCTCGAGGACACGCGCGAGCGCCGGACGGAACTGAAGGCGATCCGTGAACGCAATACCGCGCCTTCGCGTACGACGGCGATCGACTTTCAGGCGACGGAGCGGAAGACGAAGAAGCTGTTGTCCCTTCACGGCGTGAGCAAGCGCATGGGGGGAGAGGGGGTCGGGGAGGGAAAGCAGCTCTTTGAAGGGATCGATCTCACGTTGACGCCCGGACGGCGCATCGGCCTGCTCGGCGCGAACGGTTCGGGTAAGACCACACTGCTGCGCATCATGAGCGGTGAACTCGCACCGGATCAGGGCACGGTAAAAGGCGCCTCGGACCTTCGCATCGTCACGTTCACCCAGGACCGCGACTCGCTGGATCCGCGACAGACGCTTCAGGAAGCGCTCTGTCCGGTCGGGGAGACGGTTGACTACCGCGGCAAGTCGATTCACGTCACGGGATGGGCGGGGAAGTTCCTCTTCGGGCCGGATCAGTTGCGGACGTACGTCAGCCAGCTCTCCGGCGGAGAGCGGGCGCGGGTGCTGATTGCGAATCTGATGCTGGAACCGGCGGATGTGCTGCTGCTCGATGAGCCGACGAACGATCTGGACATTCCGTCGATGGAAGTGCTGGAGCAGGCGCTGCTGGAGTTCCCGGGCGCGCTGGTGTTGATCACCCACGACCGGTTCATGCTGGAGCGCATCGCGACCGAGTATCTGGCGCTGGGCGGTGTGGGTGGCGCGAAGTCCTACGCCTCGATCGAGCAGTGGCGCGCGGATGTCAAACTGCTCGAAGCTTCGAGTGCGGCGGCACCGAGTTCCAAGGGAAAGGGGGAGACGTCGCGCCAGAGCGCCGGGGCGAAGCAGGCCGGGCGCCCGCGGAAACTGACCTACAAGGAGCAGCTCGAACTTCGCGCGATGGAGGAATCGATTCAGGAAGCGGAGGCGCGAGTCGCCCAGCTCCAGGCGGAGACGGCAGATCCGAAGATCGCGGCGGATCATGTGCGGCTCACCGAAGCGTGTCGCCAGCTCGACCAGGCTCAGCAGCGCGTTCAGGCGTTGTACGACCGGTGGTCGGAGCTGGAAGCGATCGAACGGCGCCTTCCTGAATGAGCGCCGGAAGCGACCCGGCCGCAGCGCGGCAAAAAAAAGGTCTTCGGGAATCTGTGTGGGTCGTACCTGGTGGCCAGCGCGGCAGCGAGAGACCTGACATCGCCATTCCCGCTCTCCGGCATGGCGGTCAGGCAGACTTGATGCCAAAAGGCGGGAATCCACTTCGTCACTCCACCCCCCCCAGATCCCGACCCTTCGTGCCTCCGTTCTGAGGGTGCCACGGCCAGCGACCGCAGGGAGTCGGCCGTGCGAGATGGAACGAAACCGCGGCGCCGAAGTACACCGACCGGTCCCCACCGGAGCGCCCCGGCCTGTCGGCGCGCCGTAAACGTCCCGCTCGCCGAAACCGTTCCGAACGCAGACGCATCCCGCGCGCGCTCTGAGTCCCCGGCTTTCACCTGGACGACGCATGTGCCGCTACTTCGTCACTCAGTCACTCCGTCACTCCAGATCCCTCCCCTCCGTTTCTTCGTGCCTCGTTCTATGGTGTGCGATGATGCTGGCGACTGAGAACGGCACACAGATCTCCGAGCACCGAAAAAAAACGCCGGCCCGTGGCCGGCGTTGAGAGGTCGATTTGTACTGGGGCGTCCGGTACCGGGGCGCGGGCGGCCGCGGTGGTCACCGACTCAATCCCGGGCCGCGAAGAGCAGCGCGAGACGGGCGGAGAGGCGGACCGCCTCGAAGTAGATCCACGCCAGGGTGACGATCAGGCCGAACGCGCAGAACCATTCCAGGGTCTTCGGCGCTCCGGCCTTGATCTTCTCTTCAATGCGGCCGAAGTCAAAGATGAGCCAGAACGCGGCGATTCCGAGGATGAAGACATTGATGCCGACGCCGATCCACGCCTGCGTACCGCCCTCCGCGGCGGTGAAGACGCTGATGAGCGGCATCCGCACGCCGAACATCAACATGACGAAGGACACGAGGTAGATGAGAAAGACCGCGGCGGTCAGCGTGGCGAGCGTGGCCCGCAGTTTCGC
>SLDM01000296.1 GCA_007125255.1 Phycisphaerales bacterium | reverse complement strand
GCAACGCGGCCAACAAGCGCCACAGTGCCTTCTCGTCGACACCCCTCCGTCGCTTCGTCGCTTCGTCCCTCCGTCGCTCGCGCCTTCCCCCCTCTCGAGGTCTCCCCATGTCCATCGACATTACCATGCCCCGCCTCTCGGACACCATGGAGTCCGGGACCATTCTGAAATGGAACGTCAAGGAAGGCGATGAGGTCTCCTCCGGCGACGTGGTCGCCGACATCGAGACCGACAAGGCCACCATGGAGATGCAGGTTTACGACGACGGCACGATCGCCAAAATCGTTGTCGACGAAGGGGACACTGTCGATGTCGGGACGGTGATCGCCGTCCTCGCCGAGGAGGGTGAGGATGCCGGCGAGGTCGGCTCATCCTCCGAATCTTCGGGAAAGAAGTCGAAGAAGAAAGGGGCCAAGGCGTCTGACGAAGATGCGGACGAAGAAGAGTCGGACGATGACGGGAAGAGCGCCGCCACCGCGACGAAGGATCGCGATGATGAGGAAGCGGATGACGATACCGACGAAGAGGATTCGGATCGCCAATCGAAGTCGAAGAAAAAGAGCGATTCACAATCGGCATCGCGCCGCGATGACTCCGAAGCCGATTCGGACAAGCGCGGGGAAGAGGATTCCGATCGTTCCCGTTCCGGTGGCCGTTCTGAAGAAGGCGCCGGCGGCAACGGGCGCCTGCGCGTCAGCCCCGTCGCGCGGCGGCTGGCCGATGACCATCAGATCGACGTCCGCAATATCCAGGGCAGCGGCCCCAGCGGCCGCATCATCAAGCGCGATGTCATGAACGCGATCGAATCCGGCGCGGAGACGCGGGCGAGCGTGCCGCCGGCGGCGAAGCGGAAGTCACCCGGCGACGTCGCCCACCCGATCGTTCCCGCCGCCGCGCAGGGTGAAGAACAGATGCCCGGCCCGCTCGAAGAGACCTCGATCAAGCTCTCGAACATGCGGCAGGCGATCGCCAAGCGGCTCGTCGAATCGAAGACCACCATCCCGCACTACCAGGTCACGCTCACCTTCAATATGGACCCGCTCCTGGAACTGCGAAAGACGCTCAATCAGCAGCTTGAGCCGCAGGGCGTGAAGCTGTCAGTCAACGATTTCCTCGTCCGCGCGTGCGCGATCGCCATGCACCGCCACCACGAGTTCAATGCCTCGTGGGGCGAAGACCACATCAAGGTGCACGGCGAGGTCAACGTCGGGATCGCGATCTCCCTGCCCGCCACGCGCGGTGGGGGATTGGTGGTCGGGGTCCTCCGCAACGCCGATCGGACGGGACTGCGGGGAATCTCCGCGGAATCCAAGCGCCTGGCGGAGAAGGCCCGCACCAAGGGGCTCTCGACCGAGGAGATGAGCGATTCGACCTTCACGATCTCCAACCTCGGCATGTACGGCGTGGAGCACTTCACCGCGATCATCAATCCGCCCAACGCCGCGATCCTCGCGGTCGGCGCGGAGATTCAGAAGCCGGTAGTTCGCGACGGTGCCCTGGCGGTCGGACACGAGATGCAGGCCACGCTCTCCCTCGACCACCGCGTGATCGACGGCGCGATGGCGGCGGAGTTCCTGCGCACGCTCAAACAGATCATCGAGAACCCCGCTTCGGTCCTGGTCTGATACGTCTTCCAGGTCAGATCCAGGCGAGCAGAGGATTCACCGCAGAGAACGCGGAGAGCGCGGAGAAGTGCAAAGGAGCGAAGGGACGGGATGACGGAGTGGGAGAATGGAGGAGCCAGCCTGTGCCCCTCCTCTGAGTGCCCTCGCTGAACGTCCCACCCCTGTTGGCTCATCCCAGCTGGTCACTCAAAGGAGATTCCTGATGCGCCGCAGTGGCTCATGCCAGCGAGTCTTCTCACCCTTCTCCGCGTCCTCCGCGGTGAGATTCCATCACGCCCGAATCCGATTCTGGGATTCGTATAAGTCGGGTTCCTGCCTTCCATACGGATCTCAGATCTGATCTGATACCGATCCTGCTTCCGGATCTGGCGAGAGGAAACTGACCGCGGAGGACGCGGAGCGCGCGGCGGGATCGAGGGGGAACGGTCGGGTCGTCCGCCTAGAAACCGCCGGCCCGCATCGTGTCGAGTGACTTCGGGAAGGGATAGTTCGCAAAGACGCCGGTCGGGGCGAGTTCCCACATGCCGAGCGAGGGATAGACGTCGCCACGGTAGCCCGCTTCGAACATGGTGCGCAGGACCGATTCGAAGCTCGGCTCGTTGCCGTCGCGGCCGATCAGCCGGTTGGACTTTGCCCCGAGAAAACTCACCGAAGCGCAGGGAAGCCGGTCGTAGCGGTTCTCGATCATCTGCGCGACCTTGCGGAAGCCCCGGCCGAGATCGTCGAGCGTGAAGTGATCGCGCCCGGGCGGCCTCAGCAGCGCGAGCACCGTCACCGCGTCCATGTCGTATTTCAGAACGAGCACTTCGTTCGCGGGAATGGAACCGGCGAACGTCTTGGCGTGGGTCGTGATCGACTTGGCGTTCCACTGGCTGGTCGGCAGCAACTCGGCGAGTTCGCCGATCACACCGTGGCTGTTGTCCTCGGGATTCACGCCGCAGACGAGCGTGCGGTACCGGTGGGCGAGCAGGTCGGCGAGCAGGTGCTGTCCCCACTGCATGCGGATGCGGTCACGGTCCTTGCTGGCCACGCGCGGATCTCCGGCGGGCAGCATGATGATCCGGTCGGCACGCTGGTCGGCCTGAAGCAAGAGTTCACCCT
>SLDM01000398.1 GCA_007125255.1 Phycisphaerales bacterium | reverse complement strand
TTGCCGGCAAAGATCTTCTTGCTGAAGACATCGACCTGGTTGAGCTTGGCCATCAGCTCGCTGCTGATCAGCTCATCCACGCGTCGGGGCGGGGTCTCGGTTGGCACGCCGAACTGGCTCATAGCGCTCCCGTCAGATCCTGCATTCAGTCCGCTTCACGGGGAACGTGGCGGATCAGTTTCTCAATGATATCGTCCGGCGTGATATTCTCCGCCTCGGCTTCGAAGGTTCGCACGATCCGATGACGCAGCGCGGCGCGGGCGATCTCGTGCACATCCCGGATGGCGATCGCGTAGCGGCCGTCGATGAGGGCCTTGACCTTCCCGGCCGAGATCAGTGACTGCGCGCCGCGCGGACTGACGCCGACCCGGATCAGCGACTTCAGATCCTCCGGGATGTACGGTCCGGTCGGGTGGGTCGAAAGCACCATCCGGATAATGTAATCCTGTACCTGCGGCGCGACGATGATCCGCCGCGCCAGCCGCTGGGCGTGCATGATCGATGCGCCATCCAGTACCGGATCCAGCGACACCTCCCGGTTTCGCGTGGTGCGCTCGAGGATCGTGTTCAATTCCTGACGGTCGGTGTAGGGCACGACGATCTTGAAGAGGAATCGATCGAGCTGCGCTTCGGGAAGCGGGTAAGTCCCCTCCTGCTCGACCGGATTCTGGGTCGCCATCACGAAGAACGGCCGCACGAGCGAATGGGTCTGCCCGGCCGTCGTCACCGAGCGTTCCTGCATCGCCTCCAGCAGGGCCGCCTGGCTCTTGGGTGTGGCGCGGTTGATCTCGTCGGCAAGAACAAGCTGGTGAAAGATCGGCCCGGGCCGGAACTCGAACGTCCGCTTACCGGTCTTCTGATCGTCGATCACGATGCTGGTGCCGGTGATGTCCGCCGGCATGATGTCCGGCGTGAACTGAATCCGCGCGTAGGGCAGACTCAGGACGCGTCCGAGCGTGCTCACGAGCAGGGTCTTGCCCAGACCCGGCACGCCTTCCAGAAGAAGATGCCCATCGGCAAAGAGCGCGATCAACGCCTGCTCGACGATCGTGTCCTGGCCGACGATCACCTCGCCGACCGACCTCCGCAGCTCGGCGTACACCTCCCGGAAGGAGCCGCACGCGCGTTTGACCGAGCCCATGTCGTTGAACGAGGTCCCCAGCGCCGCGCTGATCTTTGCAAATCCCGCCGCTGCGGTCATGGTCACGACTTTCCTCCCCCGCCGCCGCCGGCATCGTTACCCTGATCCCCGCCCTGAACCTTGTCCTGCCGGGCCCACCGCTTGGCCGCCAGCAGGCGCGAGGTGTACTCACCTTCCTCCTGCTGCGGCGAGTCGGCCGGCTTCGACTTCTCCTTCGATGGCGCGTTCGGGTCGGCCTTGCCCCGGCCGGCCGACTCTTCCCCACCGACCTCGATCGCGCTGGCGGCATCGTCTTCGCTTGCCTCGAACCGCGCCGATCGATCCGGCCCCTCCGCCTGCTTCGTCTCCGAGGTCGGTTTGCGGTGCGAGACCTGGCCCCGCGCCTTCTTCCACGCTTCGACGGTGCTGCCCTGCACCTCTTCGCGGCGGCCGACCGCGCCCCGCAGCGCGGCGAGGACTTTCGGGCCGTCAATCGCCAGCCGCCGTGAAGCGACATCAAACAGGAACAGGATCGCCGCGAGAATCGCGAGCAGGTCCCAGATCGCCTTCGGACTGCGCGGCATCTCGAGGGCCGCCCGATCGTAGATCAGGGCGTCGGCCGGATCCGCCGTCGCGGACAGCACCCGGCCGCCGGTCATCTCCGCAAGCTGACGCAGCAGTGCCGCATTGTGCGATACCGCGCGGTACTCCTGCGAGTAGGGCACGGTGACTGCCGCCTGGAGATTCCCCTGGCTCTCTTCATCGGCGCCGGCGGCGTAGTTGACGTTGACCAGGTACGCGCCCTCGTCACCGATCTCGAACTCACCCCGGTACCGGCCCGGACCGACCTGCTGCAGGGCCAACGGCTCGGCGTTGCCATCCGGTTGAATCATCGCCGCCCGCATCCGAAGAAAGTTCAGGAACGATGCGTCGGTGTCGAGCGCCTCGACTTCGACAATCGCCCGGTCACCGTCCAGGCGCGTCGAGAGATTGAAATTGGCCGGCGAACTCGGCCGCATCGACCAGCGGACGGCCTGCGTCCAGAACGCTCGGAACTCCGACCAGGTTGCCCAGCGTTCCCCCCAGCGGCCCATCAGGTCGGATGTGTACGCCAGCGACTTGCCCAGTCCGTAGTTCCAGTGGGCGAAGATCGGATCCTCGCCCTCGCTGGTGGCATGCACGATCGGCGTCTGGCTCAGCCCTTCGCGCATGGCGGTGAGCACGTAGCCGTCGATCGGCGGAACGGCGTCATACCCTTCCACCGGACCGGGCAGGCGGCTGACCACCTGCGGCTGAAACAGATCTCCCTCCTGGATCAGCGAACGGGAGACGAGCTGCGCTTCCTTGATGAAGATCTGCGGAAGCTGGTTGGGGTTCATGATGTGGTAGAACCGCCCGCCGGTCGTCTCCGCGATCGCGCGCATCTTCTGCCGGTCCATCTCGCTGCCGTGACCGATGACCATCACCGTGGTGATGGTGATCTTGTCCTGGACGAACTGCCGCAGCAGCGCCGGCGGGGGCGGCTGGGGATCGCCGTCGGAGATGATGATGACGTGCTTCTGCCCCGCACGGATTCCCTGCATACCCTCCAGGGTGATTCGCAGCAGCGGCCCG
>SLDM01000107.1 GCA_007125255.1 Phycisphaerales bacterium | reverse complement strand
CGGGGGCACGAGACCGCCGGCTTCGAGCCCGAGGGGCAGGGCGTAGCCGTTGACGGTCTGGCGTTCAAGGTCCGTTCGGAGCCGATACTGCTTCATACCACCGCCATGCTAGCTGAGATCGGCGAAGGTGACTTGGGCAAATCGAGGGCGGGAGCTGGAAATTGAGATGCGCGGGGGCCGATAACCGGTTTTCCCTCCCCCGGATGCGATTCGCGGCTTCCCCCCTTTGCCGGACCGTCACAGGGACGCCTCCTCCGGTTCACCGTGGCGCGGGCGGCTTGCGGCCGGGGGCGGATGGGGTATAGTCCTCTCCAGATAGGACACACTCAGAACCTTACAAACGATGGTCGAGCATGTCTGTGGTGGGCAGATTCGGCGATCGGGTTCTGGGGAAGAGGACAACTTCAAAGATGAGAGTTACGCAACCGCTTTCGGCGGCGATGTCATCGCAACGCCGTGCGCAGGGGACGTTCGGCATCGGGGTGATCCTGGCCATCCTGATCATCGGCATGGTCGTGGGCGCACTGATCGCCTCACCCGTCACCGGCCCCCTTCTGATGAATATCAGCGGGCCGGAGACGCCATCGGCTGAGACCGGGCTTCCGGTCGCCGCTGCCGCCACCGAAGAAGAAGAAGAAGAAGAAGAAGAAGCGAGCACGGCCGCGGCGACGACGCGCGATTCAGGTGCGCTCTCTTCCACCTCCGCCCGGGAGGATGCGAACCGGAACGAGCGGATCGAAATCACCGCGATCGAACTGCATGACGAGGAGATCGACCCGGATGAGATCCGCTGGTTCAACGGCCGCCCGATCCGGCCGATCGGAACCATGACGATGGTCGTCACCGCCTACAGCCCCGACGAGCGGTCGTGCGGCAAGTGGGCCGACGGCATCACCGCCAGCGGATACTCCGTCTGGACCAACGGCATGCGGCTCGTCGCGGCTGATGAGCGGATCCTCCCGTTCGGCTCGCTGGTGTCGATCCCCGGCTACGACCGGGAGGACGTGGTGCCCGTGCTCGATCGGGGGGGAGCGATCAAGGGCAAGCGTCTGGACGTGCTCTACGCGACCCACGAACAGGCTCTGCAGTGGGGCGTCCAGGAACTGGAAGTGACGATCTGGGATTACGCCGACGGTGAACCGAACGGCTTCCGCCAGAACCACCGCCGTCGACGGTGAGCCCGATTCCGGGATCGCGGGGCCGGCCGACAGACAACCTTCGGGTCGGGGCCTGCGTACAGTACGGTATGCCAAAGCCCCGGCCGGGCATTTCGAACCCCATGATGCGGCGTCTGCTGCCACTGCTGGCTCTGGCTTTGGCTCAGGCGCTGGCCGCGCCGGCCGCAACCGCCACTGCCCTGGGGCACGGGGATCCTGCCGCCGGGGCTGACGCCGAGCCGCGGCGGCTCGCGGATGCTCCAGAGCTTGAGCGACAGATCCTCAATGAACTGCTGGGGGCTGAGCACTGGTCGGCCCGGTTTCTCGCCGCCATTCGGCTCGAGCGCTTCGATTGCGACCCGACGGAAAACCACCTTGCCGGCCTGGCCAACCGCGATACGGAATGGCAGGTCCGCGCGGCCGCGATCCGGTCGCTCGCGCTGCGGGCAGTCCCGCAGGAAGAGGACTGGTTCAACGACGAATCGGAACCCCGGGTGATGCGGGCCGTTCTGCGCTACGGCTACGAGCTGGATTCGGACCGCCTGGAGCGCGCCGTTCGGCTGCTCACACGGTCGGATCGGCTGGATGAACGGTTGCTCGGCGCCGAGATCGCGGGGGCCAGCGAACGCGCACCACTTCACGAGACGGCCGAGGAGACGGTTCGGTCGATCATCCTGCGCATGAACCGGGTTCAGGGGGGGCTGCTCGGGCCGCGCCTGTCGGTCATGACCGGCGAGCGGGGTCTCTTCTCCCGCCACGACTGGATGCGCTGGTTCCGCCGGGCCAACCGGACCATCACGCTCGCTGAAACCCGGATGGCGCCGCTGAATCCGCATGCGTCCCCGCCGGGCGAGCGCAGCGCGATCGCGGAACTCGACACCGAGACCTTCGCCCGATTGGAGTCCTACGTGCAGCTCTGGCCCGATCGGCGGCTGGATGTCGTCTTTGCCCTGGACTGTTCCGGAAGCATGCGCAGTATCTTCAGCCGAACGCAGTCGATCATGAGCGACTCGATTCAGTTTCTGAACGACCTCACCGATGATCCCCGCTTCGGCCTCGTCGCGTTTCGGGATATCGGCGAAGAGTTTGAGACGCGGCCATCTGATCTGACCCGGGATCACGATGTGATCCGGCGACAGACGTGGCTGCAGGAAGCCGTAGACGGTGGACGGAGCAGCGAAGCGGTCCTGCGGGCCCTGCACGATTGTTACGCGATGCCGTGGCGTGAAGGAGCGGAGCGGCTGGTGATTCTGATCGGTGACGGCCCGCCCCATCCGGGGGAAGGCCGCCAGTGCGTCCGGCTGGCGGAACGGGCGCTCCGGGACGCGGGGATTCGCACGCAGGTGGTCGAACCGATCAACGCGCCGGTGCGCTACTTCGATCAGATCGCCGAAGCGGGCGGCGGCCGGCTCTGGACGCTGGACGACTACATCTTCATTCTTGCCGAGCAACTGGGCATGCCCCGATCAGAGCGCCTCGACCGCAGCTTCGCCGACTTCATCGGCGTCTACACCGAACTGCTCCGGTAAAGGATCAGGCTGCACCCACAGTGCAGAGTTCGGGCTGCAATCTTCTCCCCCG
>SLDM01000009.1 GCA_007125255.1 Phycisphaerales bacterium | reverse complement strand
GCGTCCGGACACGGGTCGCGAATCTTCGTGGCCTTCGCTCCTTACGGCGCTCAGACCACGGCACCCTCCTTCGTTACTCCGTCACTCCGCCACTCCGTCACTCGCCCGCGCCCTCCCCTCCGTGCCTTCGTGCCTTCGTGCCTTCGTGCCTACGTGCCTTCGCCCGACTTCGTCACTTCGTCACTCAGTCACTTCGTTACTTTGCTCTCGCCGCAAACTCCCCCATGAACTTCACAAGTTCCTCGCACCCCTTCTGCGGAAAGGCGTTGTAGATCGACGCCCGCAGCCCGCCCGCGTCACGGTGGCCCTTGAGGCCGTCCATGCTCCGCTCCTTCGCCTCCGCGATGAACTTCTTGTCCAGTTCCTCGCTCGGCGTGCGGAAGGTGACGTTCATCGTACTGCGGCAGTCGGACCGCGCGACGCCGCGGTAGAAACCGCCCGAACCATCGATCGCGTCGTAGATCAGCTTCGCCTTGGCATCATTCTTCTGCTGAACCGCTTCCAGGCCGCCCTGATTCAGAATCCACCGGAAGACCTGGCCCATCACGTACACGCCGAAGACCGGCGGCGTGTTGAGGCGGGAGTCACTCTCCGCCAGCTTCCGGTAGTTCAGCATGGTCGGAACGTCGGTGTTCGCCTTCTCGAGAAAGTCCTTCCGGATGATGATCAGGGTGACCCCGGCCGGGCCGAGGTTCTTCTGCGCCCCCGCATAGATCATCGCGTGCCGGTCGAACGGCCAGGGGCGGCTGAACATCTCACTCGAAGCATCACAGACGAGCGGCGCAGTCGTGGAGGGCGGCTGGCCGTACCGGGTGCCGTAGATCGTGTTGTTGGAGCAGTAATGCAGATACGCCGCACCGTCGGTGAGTTTCATCTCATCGTCGGCCGGGGTGTGGTCGTAGTTGTGCTCGCTGCCGTCGAAGGCGACGTTGACGTTCCCGAAGCGTTTGGCTTCCTTGATCGCCTTGGTCGTCCAGACGCCGGTGTCGGGATAATCCGCAGTCGCCTCGGGCGTAAGAAAGGCCATCGGCAGCATCGCGAACTGCATCGTCGCCCCGCCCTGCAGAAAAAGGATCTCGTAATCATCGCCCAGCCCGGCAACCTTGCGGCAGTCGGCCTTGGCTTCCTCAAAGACGCGATCGACGACGGGACCGCGGTGACTGTGCTCGAGGATGCCGATACCGCTGCCGTCAATATCCCAGAGATCCTGCTGGGCCTGCTTGAGGACCGGTTCGGGCAGAATCGCCGGCCCGGCGGAGAAGTTGTAGGTTCGCTCACCGGTGGTGGAAACGGGTCGGGTCGGAATCGTGGTGCCGCTGGTCATGGTCGTCCTTCTCAATCTTGTCGAAATCGTTTCGAAGTCGTTCTGAATTTATGGTCGGTTGGAAAACGCTCTCGTTCCCGGGTCGGGTGCGGCGCAGACCGCGCCGGCGCCCCGCCAGGTGAGCTCCTTGCGTCACTTTCGAATCTTCGCCAGGGACACGCTCAGGACGTGCTCATTGGCGCTGATCGTGTTCAGATGCTCTTCATCGGGCATGTCATCGAGCTGGATCCGGGCGCACGCGGCCTTGGCCTCGTCGTAGATGATGTTCTCCATCTCTTCCACGTTGATCCCCGCCTGGCCCAGGGTGTAGAAGACGTGCGCCAGCACGCCGGGCTTGTTCAGATGCCGGACCGTCAGCAGGATGGTCGCCGGGGTGGTCGCGGCCCGATTCACGCAGTTCGGCACGTCACCGCTGGAACTGTACGCTTCGACAATGCGCACCGCTTCCTCGGCAATCGCCAATTGGGCCTGATCGGTGGAAGCCCCGATATGGTGGGTGCCGTAGACCCCGGGCTCGCCGACGATCGCGCTCCTGAACTCCCCCGTGCCGCTACCCGGTTCGTTGGCAAACACATCGAGCCCGGCGCGAACGCCCTTCTCCCGGATCGCCTTCGTCAGCGCCGCTTCGTCGACCACGCTGCCGCGGCTGGTGTTGATGAGGTACGCTCCGGACTGCATCGCGTTGCAGAACGACTCGTCGATCAGGTTGGCCGTCTCCTTGTTCGCAGCAACGTTCACGGAAACCACATCCGAGACCTTGGCGAGATTGATCGGGTGGCTCATGAAGCCGATACCGAGCGCATCGGCCTTCTCCTGCGTCAGGCTGCGCGACCACGCCACGACCCTCATGCCGAACGCCCGGCCGCGCTCGGCGACTTCCAGGCCGATCTGACCGAGTCCGAGAATGCCCAGCGTCTTGCCGTAAAGCCCCCGCGCCCGGGCGTACTCCTTCTTGTTCCAGGCGCCGCCGCGCAGTTCGGCGGTCTGATCGGGGATGCGCCGATCGCAGGCGAGAATCAGCCCCCAGACGAGCTCCGCCACCGCGATCGAGTTTTTGCCGGGACAGTTGGCCACGAAAACGCCGCGCGCGGAGGCCGCCCCCACGTCGATCGTGTCGTAGCCGGCACCGGCGCGGACGATCAGTGAGAGCGTCTTGCCGGATTCGATCGCGGCTTCGGTGACCTTGGTTGAGCGCACGATCAGCACGTCCGGGTCATGTTCGCCGATCGCCGCGGGGAGGGTCTCGGCCGTGAGATCGGGTTGCAGTTCGACCGCGCAGCCGAGCCGGGTCATCGCTTCGACGCCGGCCGACTCAAACTTGTCCGCGATCAGAACGCGCATGGTAGTTTCCTGGTGGTCGGGGCCGGCCGCATGCATGTCCACGACACGGGCCGAATCCTTGGTCGTCGGAGTACTCGTC
>SLDM01000103.1 GCA_007125255.1 Phycisphaerales bacterium | reverse complement strand
TGAATCCGCGCTTCCTCTTCCGTGATCGCGCGGCCGGTCTGGCTCGCGATCTCATCCCGCACGCGGGAGAATTGCACCGCCTGCGCGAGCGTCGTGAGAATGCGGTCGCGGATCTCCCCGGCGGCGAGTCGAGTGAACGTTGTCGCCAGGATCGTCTCCGGCGCGGCGCCTTCCCGCAGCAGCGCAATGTACCGGTGCGCAAGCTGAAACGTCTTGCCCGAACCGGCCAGAGCCATGATCCGCTCGTGCTGAATTCCCGAAGCCGTCTCCGCCATCACTCATCCCCTCCCGCATACCGGCTCGAGCCATCCTCGGCATCCGGATCATCGTCATCATGAAACGCGGCGGTCTGGCAGATCCGCGCGAAGTCATCGTACTCCGGCGGGATGGACATGCGATTCGAGAACCGGCCGGCCCGGATGTCGCGAATCACTCCACGCGCGCACTCGAGCGCCCCTTCAAGATGATCCTCGTCCCACCGCGCGGGATCCCACCCGGTCTCCGCGACGGCCTTCGTGATGTGGAGATAGCCGAGCTCCACATCGCCGGACACTATCTTCGCCTGGCGCGCGAGGTGGTCGTAGAGCGGAAGTTGCAGATTCTGCCACTCATCGGAGACCTTCTTCGAGCCGTGGTGAACCTCAAAGGGTGACCTGGCACCGTCACCCGTCTTGTAATCGATGAGGCGGTACCGGTCCGCGCTCCCGAACCGATCGATGCGATCGATCTTGCCGGACAGGCGCATCGGCTGCTCACCGGGCAGATCAATGACGCTGGTCTCGGGCAGGCTCAGCTCCGTGTGCACGATGCACCACCCCTCCGCCGCGATCTCGGCCTGCACCTGCGCGAACGCTTCCAGACGGTGACGAAGCTGCGCCAGCTGGATGCGCACCGCCGGCAGCGGCGCTGCACCGAAGCGATCGCCGGCCAGCGACTCCAGCTGATCGGACAGGTACGCCGAGATTGCTGTCGCCTCCCGGCTCTCGCGGATACCCGGATCAGCGCCGAATCGCTGCAGCACCTCGTGCAGCAGCGTGCCGAATTGGGCGGCATCCATCTCGTGCGCGTGATCGAGCGTGGCCCGAAGCTTCAAGACGTGCTGCAGCCAGAATCGATAGGGGCAGCGCAGATATGCGTTGAGCTGCGAGATCGACAGCTTCTCGAACTCCGGAGATGTGCCGTCGGGCTCGGGAATGGTAAACGCGCTGACCGCCGCGGCATCCGGCGCGCTACCGGGGACGGCCCAGCGCCGGGCCCGGTCGGGCTCGGCCTGCGCGAGAATACGCTCGGGTAACGCCTCATCCTCACACGCCAGGAGCAGGCGGCTCGGTACCAGCGGGTCGCCGTCGGCGTTGGTGCGCCCCGTGATCAGAATCAGTGTGTCGCGGCTCTGATGGATCGCTTCGAGCAGGTAGGCATCACGCGCCAGGCGCGTCCGGTTGCAGGCCAGTCCCAATCGCTCACGCACATGATCGGGCAGGAGCAGGTCGCCGAGCCGGGATTGTGGCAGGGCACCTTCGTTCACGCCCGTCACGATCAGCACCGGAGCGGGATCGAGATGGAGTTCCAGCCAGCCGAGCACATCGATATCCTCCTCGTGCGCCGGGTTGACGACCGGTTCCGGAACGGACTGGAGCAGAAACATGATGGCGAGCCCAGCGTCGACGGTCGGCTGTACTGCCGGTTCAAGCTGCGCCATGCTCTGCAGACCGTCACGAAGGACGCGCAGCGCTTCGTCGCTCACTGGTTCTTCGCGGCCGGAGTAGAGCTGCGCAAGAACGTCGAAGATTGGCTCCGCCCATTCCACGAGCGGTCGGGTTTCTCCGGCGAGCAGCGGCGCAAAGAGCACGCGGACGTGATCGTGCAGCAACTGCATGCGGCGCCGCCGATCCTCTCCGCCGAGCCCCTCCCCGCCAAGCCAGGCCGCGGCGAGCCGGGCGTGAAGATGATCGCTGAACGATTGATCCAGCAGCGTGAGCCAGTCTTCCCCCGCCGGTTCAAGCTCGGCGTCCCTTGCACCGGCGCGATCTTCCAGCCACCGTTCCACGATCGGGTGTCGAAGCAGCGCGGCGAAGGTGGCAAACCGCTCATCCCGGATCCACTGCGCAATCGCCGCGAGCAGACGCGCCGGGGACGTCGCGCCAAGAGCGCGCCCGGTCGCCAGATGAACCGGCTGATCCGCCCACGCCGCGGCCTGTTCGAGGTGCGGCGCAAGCTCATCATCCGTCAGTCCGATGCGCACCGCGGTCGGATGCTCGCGGCCTCCGGCTTCACTCACGCAGCGCAGCGCCGCCTGCGCCTGATCCCCCGGCCGTTCGGTGACGATGATCTGATCCAGAGCAATCGAGAGCGCCCGTTCGCTCCAGAATTCGGGGAGAACTTCTCCGAACGGCCCGAACCCCTCCGCCAGCGACTCCGGGGCGTGAACGATCGCGGTGATCCGGCCGGCGTGGTCGGCGAGGACGCGCTTCTGCAGCGCGTTCAGCTCGGTCACCCCGATCAGCACGAGTTCGTTCCGCTCATCCGGATTGCCGGCGGCATCACGCCGTGCCCGGAGCGGGTCAGCAAGACCCGCCCGACCCAGGTGTTCAGCGCACCTCGCATCAAGCGCGGCCAGAGCAGACCAGCGGGCCGCCTCCCGGCCCAGGGCCTGAATCTCCGGATCCCGCTCCAGCTCAATAAAGTCCAGCCCGGCGCCGGCAAGTTCTTCCGCGCGGCTGAGGATCAGTTCCGCCAGCGCCCAGCGG
>SLDM01000507.1 GCA_007125255.1 Phycisphaerales bacterium | reverse complement strand
CGACGTCCTCGGTTCGCTGGACGGCCCGTTCGATGACCCGCTTGCTCGCGCGGCCGAGCGGCGTACTCCAGAAGAGATAGGAATCAACCGCGACGTTCTCGTAGATCTCATCGCTCTCGCCCCGCCCCGCCCGGGCCACGCCCTGCAGGTGATCCGCGCCGACCAGCCGTCGATTGCGCAGATCAACGATCTTGAGATCCACCGCGACGATCGCCTCGCGCCGGCGGCCGATGACCCCCCACCGGGAGACATCGCTCGGCAGGTCGACGGTGTGGGCAAAGTCCGTCACCTTGCCGACGATCACATATTTCACATCGCGGTTCTGATCGCTCAGATCGGCCAGCTCGATATCGAGATTCGGAGCCGGCTGATTGAGAATCGCCTCGACGGCATTGCTCAGATGCGGGTTGATCCAGACGTCAAATCGCCGGTCATCGAGCAGGGCGCGGCTGTACGCTTCGCTCATCCAGCGGCCGACGCCACTCGGGTAATTCGGCGCATGGTCGGGGTCGCGAAAGCGACCGACCACGACGATCAGGAGTTCCTTCGCATCCCGGTCGGTCGCGCGGTTCGCCTCGACCGTGGTCGGCGGCGCATTGAATCGCCAGGGATTGCTCGGCATCTCGCAACCGGACAATCCGGCCAGGCCGATCAACCCGATCACCTTCACGATGATCGCGGCCGGCACCGTCACGCTGAAAAATGTACTGCGCACACCGGCTCATCGGCATCCGTGCGGGAAAATCTTGAGCCGTACCGGTGCCGGATCGCCTCCCCCCGCCGGGCCGGACGTGCTACGCTTCGGGCATGAAACTCTACACCCGAAGTGGCGATGATGGCACCACCGGACTCTTCGGCGGCCAGCGCGTCAGCAAGGACCACCCCCGTGTCGCCGCCTACGGCACCGTCGATGAACTGAATGCCGCGCTGGGACTCTGCGCTTCGGGATGCGACCCGCAGAACCCGCTTCACGCCCGGTTGATCGAGATCTTCCGTGAACTGCAGTCCCGGCTGTTCGATATCGGCGCGGACCTCGCCACGCCCGAAGGGGCCAAGCACGAAGCGAAGGTCCTGCGCATCACCGATGAACAGGTCCAGGAAGTCGAGCGCTGGATCGACGCGGTGGAGGAGAAGAACCAACCGATGAAGAGCTTCGTGCTGCCCGGCGGTACAGACCTGGCCGCCCGGCTGCACCTGGCGCGAACCATCTGCCGTCGGGCCGAGCGCTCCATGATCTCCCTGCTGCACGCCGAGCCGGTCAGCGAAGGCGCGATCATCTACGTCAACCGCGTCAGCGATCTGCTCTTCGCCATGGCGCGGCGGGTGAACCTCGATGCGGGCGTTTCCGATGTGCCGTGGATTCCCGCGAAGAAACAGAAGCGGAAGTAGGGAGAGAAAGGCACGAAGGCACAGAGGGACGGAGGCACGGAGGGGGAGTGACGAAGTGACGGAGTGACGGAGTGATGGAGTGATGGCGTTTGCGTCGTCCCCGCGGAAGCGGGGCCCCAGGGGGCGCGCAGGACGCGTTCGACGTGAAGGGCGGTTTCGGCGCGGCTGTTGGATTCCCGCTTTCGCGCAGATGACGGAATCAGGACTCTCGCAGACGGCGCCCACCCCCCGTACCGTACTTGATGCCCCGATGCCCCGGTACCTTGGTGCCTTGGGTACCTTGGTGCCTTCACCGCGCGGGAACGACGGGGCCGTACGGGCGTCCACTGGGCGTCGCACTTCGGTCGGGTGATCGTGCTTCCACCCGCGCACGGCCGACTCGCTGCGCTCGCTGGCCGTGGCACCCCGCTTCATCCCACCTTCGTGCCCCCGTGCCTTCGTGCCTTGCTCTCTCCCCTTCGTCACTCCGTTACTTCGTGACTTCGTTACTTTTCCTTCGTCCCTTCGTGCCTTTACTCCGCCTTCTTCGGCGGTGCGGACTTCTTCCCGCTCCCGGCGTCCTTCCCGGCGGACTTTTCCGTTTTTGAGCCGGATTTCGAGTCGGGCTTCGTTTCGGGCTTGCTCTCCGAACGATCCTTCCCGTCGGTGGTGCTCTTGCCGTCGGCGGCCTTCTTCTCCGCCTCCGCCCCTTTCTTGTAGGAGTCGCTGCGGTAATCGGTTTCGTAGAACCCACCGCCCTTGAAGAGCACGCCCGCGCCGATCCCGATGAGTCTTTCCAGCTTTGGCAGTCCGCACTCCGGGCATTTGCGCTTGACCTTGGCGGTCATCTGCTGAAAGAGCTCGAACTCGTGGCCGCACGCGCGGCAGACATAGTCGTAGGTCGGCATCGGGGCTTACTCCTTCGCGCCGCCGGCTTGATCCGTGGGTTCGGACTGCGCCTCGGCGATCATGACTTTGGCGGGACGCAGGACCTGGCCCCCCATCCGGTAGCCCGGCTGGAGCGTGCGCACCACGTGATTGGGATCGACCTCATCGCTCGCTTCGCGCATCATCGCTTCGTGCTGATTGGGATTGAACGGTTCACCCGGCGGGGGCGTGATCTTCTCGACACCGGTGTCCTGAAGCGCCTTGAAAAGTTCATCGCGCACCATCTTCACGCCGCCGATCAGTTGATCGACGGTCAGCTTCTCGGTGTTCTGGCCGAGGGCGAGATCAAAGTGATCAAGCACGGTCAGAATCGGGCGCACGGCCCGCACCACGCCTTCCTGAAGCGCGCGGCGTTCGTTCTCGCCGGCGCGCCGCTGGTAGTTGGAGAAGTCCGCCAGCGCGCGCTGTCGTTGCTCGATGGCGTCATCGCGCT
>SLDM01000037.1 GCA_007125255.1 Phycisphaerales bacterium | reverse complement strand
GGCGCCGAACAGTTGACCCACCGGCTCGGCGGCCGCTTCTCGTGCGCGAAGTAATCCGGGCGAATGCGCACAATGATCGCGGGCAGCGTGAACAGGGTGATGAGAAAGATCACCAGCGACGCGGCGCCGATCAGCCAGAAGATCATCTGATGTTCGCCGATCCAGTTCCACATCAGCGGATTGTAGTGCCGGTCTTGTCGGTCGGCGGGTCGGCCTTGCTCGGCGGCCCCGGGTGCTGCGGCTTGCCGGAGTTGGGTGCCGCGACCTGTGAGCGGGGTGCCGTGGTCGGAATGGCGCAGGGAGCGAAGGCCACGCGAGCGCGCCGGGGTCGTCCGAATGACCTTGAGCATCAATCGCGCGACCGCGTGGCCTTCTCTCATGCCCTCACGGTCGTGAGCTCATGACTCCAGACCACGGCACCCAAGGTTCATATCGATCGCCTACTCCTTCAGCGAAGCCATATCGATCACGAAGCGGTACTTGACATCGCTGCGCAGCATGCGTTCGTATGCTTCGTCGATCTGTTGCATTTTGATGCGTTCGATGTCACAGACGATGTTGTGCCTGCCACAGTAGTCGAGCATCTCCTGCGTTTCAGGCAGGCCGCCGATGAGCGAACCGGAGAGGTGCTTGCGCGGGAAGAGCATGCTGAATGCAGAGAGTTGCAGCGGGTTGGGTGGTGCGCCGACCAGCACCAGGGTGCCATCGAGCTTGAGCATGGCCATGTACGCATTGATATCGTGATCGGCTGAAACGGTATCCAGAATGAAATCGAAGCTGCCCGCGTGCTGGTTCATCTGCTGCTCATCGTTGGAGATGATGACTTCATTCGCGCCCAACCGCTTGCCATCTTCGACTTTCGATGGCGATGTCGTGAACAGCACGGTGTGCGCGCCGAACGCTGCTGCGAATTTCACACCCATATGGCCAAGGCCGCCCAGGCCGACGATGCCGACTTTCTGTCCATGGCCCACATTCCACTTTCGCAGCGGCGAGTAGGTCGTGATGCCCGCGCACAACAGCGGCGACGCGCCGGCCGGATCAAGGTTGTCAGGCACCTTCAGCGTGAATGCTTCATCAACAACCACCGCTTCGGAGTAGCCGCCGTAGGTCAAGCCGCCGAGGTGCCTGTCTTCACTGTTGTAGGTCATCGTCGGCCCGTTCAGACAGAACTGCTCCATCCCCTGCTCGCAGCTTGAACACGTGCGGCAGGAATCCACCAGACATCCCACCGCTGCGATGTCGCCAACCTTGAACTTCGTCACATCGCTGCCGACATTCGCGACGCGGCCGAGGATCTCATGGCCGGGCACACAGGGATACTGCGTCATGCCCCATTCATTGCGAGCAATGTGCAGATCACTGTGACACACACCGCAGTAGAGAATCTCGATGGCAACATCGGTGGCCGTCGGTTCGCGCCGGGTGATCGAATGCGCGCCAAACGGCGACGAGTCAGATGTGACGGCGTATGCTCTGGTACCCATGCGATGAGTGTAGCATGTGAGCGTGCCGTCATACGCCCACAGACCGTCCATCCCCACAACCACACCGCCGCGACGAGAAGGGTCAGGATCGTCACCGGCACGCCGTTCGCGCGTGCTCCCGCGGTCGATCGAGACGCCCGGGGGCCGCGCCGGGGCGACGTTCGCCGCGCACGCGAGCCCAAGCAGACACGGCAGGGGATTCAAACGCCGGCGAATGCACCCCTCGATCAGGACCGGCGTCATCGCCAGACAGACGATATCGTTGGCGAGCACCGCGGCCAGCGCGCCCGAGACACCGATCAGCCCGCCGAGCAGCGCCGCCCGTCCGGCGCGCAGCTTCGCCAATGAATCGGTGCCCCATCGGTGGCCCGGCGCACCGGTGCATCGGCGCCTCCCCTCCGTCACGTTCCCTCCATGTTTCACCTTTCGGGATAAGGCATGGCACCCGGCACCCTCCTGGCACATAGAATGTGGGCAGGCCGGAACCACGAGAACCACGAGAAGAAAACCACGAGAACAATCGGTTACGAGCGTTGACAGGCGAACGTAACGAGAGGAGACCCGCATGCGAGATCTCAAACCCGGCATGAGCCCCGATGAGGTTCTGGAATCATTCAAGGTAGGCAACCAGCGCTTTCTGGAAGGCAAACTGCAGTTTCGCGATCAACTGGTTGATGTGAAGCGCACCGCACTGGGACAGACCCCCCACGCCATCGTGCTGGGCTGTATCGACTCGCGAAAGCCGGCTGAGATCATCTTCGACAAAGGCCTCGGCGACATCTTCAATGCCCGTGTCGCCGGCAACTTCGTCAACACCGACATCCTGGGCAGCATCGAGTTTGCCTGCAAGGTATCCGGTTCCAAGCTGATTCTGATCATGGGTCACAGCGACTGTGGTGCCGTCAAGGCAGCGGTCGATGACGTCAAGCTCGGCAATATCACGCCCATGCTCGCGAACCTGAAGCCCGCGGTCGCCTCAATCACGCAGATCAGGGGCAAGGCCACATCCGAGGACAAGTCCTTCGTCGCCGCCGTGGCCAGACAGAACGTGCTGTTGAATATGGAAAAGATCGTGCAGAAGAGCCCGATCATCGCTGAAATGGTTGAGAACGAAGAGGTCAGGATCGCCGGCTGCATGTATGACCTGGAGTCCGGTGCGGTCGAGTTCTATGACTGACGCCCAGCGTCTGGAACAGGCGCTCAGGCACAGCATCTAATCAGAACCGCCCCTGGGTGACGCTCGTGCGGCGATGCCCGGTGTCC
>SLDM01000032.1 GCA_007125255.1 Phycisphaerales bacterium | reverse complement strand
CAGGCGTTCGGCGTTCATGCCGCCGGCCACGATGAAGTCGCCGCCGGCGATCAGCTCAGCGGGCTGATCCGGATGATCACCGGGCAGCGAGGCGAGCGCCCACACGCGGGCGTTGACCCCGCTGGCGAGCGGCGAGTACTGCGCGCCGCTCCAGCGCGCCAGGTTGTTGGCGCTCAACGGACCGGCCTGGGTGAATCCGCCGCCCAGGTAGAGGGCTTCGCCCGTACCGTCGTGGTGGACGACGAGCGCGTCGATGCGGCCATTGGTTCCGCTCCCGACCGGCGACCACTGGAAGTTGTTCCACCGCGCGAGGTTGTTGGCGATGACCCCGCCGGCCTGAGAGAACCCGCCCGCGACGTAGAGGTGCCCCTGGAACGTTGCCATGGCGCGCACCGATCCGCCGGTCACACCGCCGGCGAGTGCGGACCAGTTCGAGCCGTTCCAGCGGGCGATCCCCGGCGCGGTGACATCACCCGCCTGATCGAACAGGCCACCGACGTACAGCGCCGGTCCGTCGCCGAAGTCGTGAACGTGCAGGGCGCGCACGGTCCCGTTGACGCCGCCGCCGAGATCACTCCACGCGGTTCCATCCCAGCGGGCGACGTTGTTGACGATCTGGCCGCCGGCGGCCGTGAAGGACCCGGCCGCGTACAGCGCGGGTCCGCCCCCGTCATCGAACACCGCCAGCGCCCTGACCGTGGCATCCATGCCCGGCACGCCGGGCGTGGCGTCCCAGTTCGGCGGGCACGCTCCGGCCAGGGTGGAATCCGCCCCGATGCAAGCCAGCGCAACGGTGATCCAACCGATTCGCGGCGAGGCCATCATGAATTCGCGCATGGAGCTACGTTCTCCGGAGAAGGCAGATGTTTCGCGATCAATCCAGCGCCGGCCCCAGCGGATCCCAGATGACGCCGGAAGTATTCCAGTCGGTGTCGCTGGGCCAGTTGCCGTTCTCATCGGGGGGAATGATGAAGCCCTGCTTGTCGCGGGGACGCGTGACTTCGCGATTAACCTTCAATTCGACCCGGCCGTCGGCGAAGAGCATGTGGCCGCCGCCGAAATGCCGCGCGGCGAAGCGTTTCCAGTCGGAGCGATGCCGGCTGAGCTGCTTTCCCCGGAACGGGTCGTTGGTCGGCACTTCGTGATCGACCGTGCGCATCTCGAGCATGAGGACGGTCCGTGCCGGATCGGAAATCATGTGCAGACGCATGCTGGACTGAAAGCTGGCCAGTGCGCTGGCCTGATTGTTTCCCATGCCGCTGTTGATCAGCCGTTGCTTGATCTGTTCTTCACGGGTGTTGTTGAGCTGCGCGTTCGGCACGTAGCAGAAGAAGAACTGCAGTTTTTCACCGGTCTGCGGGCTGGTGACCGTCCACGGTGCATTGGCGCTCAACTCCGCGCCGGGATCGACAAAGATGCTCTTGCTGTCCGTCGGCACCGGCACATCCACGCCCATCTGGTTGGCCATTTCGACCAGTTCCCCGTAGGGCGGCTCTCCAACGAAGGGCGGGATCGCATTGGCCCACCACGAGGACTCCTGGAAGTTGGTGCCGATCTCATTGGCGCTCTTGAGACCCTCCCACGGCAAGGTTTCACGGTTGATGTTCGCGTAGGTCATGGTGCCGATCCCCCACTGGCGGAGGTTGGACATGCTCTTCGCGGCCCGCGCGTTCTGCATGACCGATGACAGCGCGGGAAAGAGCATTCCCATCAGGAGAGCAATGATCGCGATCACGACCATCAGTTCCACGATCGTAAAGGCCGATGCGCGCACACGTCGTTTCACGACGATTCCTTTCTGAAACGGATGAGGAAGCCAATCGATGATCCGGGCAAAATGGGATCGACCGACTCTCGTCGACCGATCCCGCTTGGCTCACGCGATGCGGATCGCGGCGGTTACGGACAGGACCCCCAGCTGTCCAGCAGGATGAGCAGATCGAAGACGTTGATGACGTCATCGCCGTTCAGATCACCGGTACAGCTTCCGGCACCGGTGCACGGTCCCCAGTTGTCGAGCAGCACCAGAAGATCGAAAACGTTCACTACGTCATCACCGGTGAGATCCGCCGGGCAGGGATCGACCGGATCGACATCCTCGCACGGCACGATGCCGGTGAAATCCTGCGTGATGATCTGCTGCGGCGAGGTGCAGGTCGGCCACATGTTCGGCCCGCCGAAGGAGCTCATGATGCTTTCGTTGTGGTTGCTGCCGGGCAGCGTGGTCGTGCGCGGATCCTCCTCGAGAATTCCGGTGTTCAGCGTGTTCACACCACGACCGGTCCAACCCGGAGCGCCCTGGCCCGCCGGGCCGTAGACCAGCGCCTGCTGCTCATCGAAAATGGTCAGCATCCAGTCGCGATTGCTCGTGCGGAACTGGCCGGGGATGAGTTCATCGGCGTTCTTGATATTGCTCACGCCGGTGAACGGATCAAACGAGCCGGGGTACTCATTGCCATCGCCATCTTCACCGGTGACGAACATCCCCGCGGGAAGCGTGGCTTCCGACCCGAGGTAGCTGTTGAAATTCTGGGTGTAGCTCGCTCCGGTACCGCCACCGGAGAGGATCGGCTCCACCACCAGGTTGTTGATGCCGAGGCCGCTGCGCGGGTTGCCGCTTTCGCCGCCTTCAAGGTTGGAGTACTGCCACCGCAGAAAGCCGGTCTGCCCGGCGCTGATCGGGGCGAATCCGAGGTCGACCAGGTCGATCGTCACGCTGACCTCGACGCGATTCTCAGGCAAGGAGCCGT
>SLDM01000387.1 GCA_007125255.1 Phycisphaerales bacterium | reverse complement strand
CGACGTTTTCTCTTTGACCACGGCAAGGGGACTCCGGCCGCCGGACGCGTGCTTGAGCCGTCGCGCCAGCCCCGACAACGGCCCCGACACCGGCCCCGACTCCGGCCCCGACTCCGGCCCCGACTCCGGCTCGAGCCGCCGTTTTCGGTAAACGGGAGCGCGTCCGTAGACCGGCTTCACCGGCCACCGGAGTTTCCGGCTGCTTGCGAGCTTCGCCCGGCACGCTAGACTCGGCAGACTTCACCTGGTTTACCTGGGGTCACCCTGCCCACCGCACATGCTGCTGACTCTCTCCACGCGATCATTGTTACCTCTCTGCGACCCCGGGAAGGGCGAAAACGGGCTGCCGTTGATGGACCTCCCCGAATTTGCGATCTCGCAGCTTCAATTGCGCGGTCTCAGCGTGCCCACGTCCATGCTGGCCGGGTGGTCGATGCCCGAGCTGGACCGGCTCCGTGATCGAGCGGACAAGGCCGCCTGTCCCTGCCTGGTGCTGATCGAGGACAAGCCGCTTCTGATCGGGGATCCGGACGAAGAGGCCGCGGACACCGTCACCGACCGGGTGCGCATGCTCGCAGTCGCGGCGAACCGGCTCGGCTGCAACGCCCTCGGCCTGATGATCGCGGCGAAGGACGACGATGATCACTTCGACCGCGTGGTGGAGCGCATTCGCGCGATCATGCCGGATATCGAACGGCACGAGTTGAACGTGCTGCTGCTGCCCACGGATGGACTGACGTTCGAACCGGACCGCCTGGCGGAGCTGATCAAGCGAATCGGCGGATTTCGGATCGGATCGCTGCCCACCTTCCAGCATGCCGCGCGGACGGGTAACGCCGTGGAAACGCTGCGCAAGCTCGCACCGTACGCCGGGGCCGTGCTCGCGACGATCACCGGTTTCAATCAATCCGGCCAGCATCGTGACTATGATCTGAAGGAACTGGTGCACGCGATTCGCAGCGTCGGCTTCCTCAACACGCTGGCGATCGACTACACCGGCAAGAAAGATTCCGTGGCCGTGATTGAACAGGCCCGAACGATCCTTCAGGATGCTCTGGATACCGAGATGGAATGACATGAACGTGATGTCCCCGGAAACGACCCATCGCCCCGGCCGGAATGCCAAGCCGCTGACACCGGTCGTGATCACCATCGACGGCCCGGCGGGCACGGGCAAGTCGACGGTCGCGCACCGACTCGCCTCCCGACTGGGGCTGGAGTTTCTCGATACCGGCGCGATGTACCGCGCCGCGGCCCTGATCGCGATCGAACAGCAGATCGACCCCGGAGACGGACCCGCGCTCGCCGCCGCGCTGCGCGACGCGCGACTGCATTTCGACTGGACCGCCAGCCCGCCGCGCACCATGCTCGATGAACGCGACGTCACCCGGCGCATTCGCCAGCTCGATGTCAGCGGCGTGGTCTCTCTCGTGGCGGCCCGGCCGGAAGTCCGGCGCGTCATGGTCGATCAGCAGCGGGACATCGCCCGCCGCCACCCGCGCCTGGTCACCGAAGGCCGCGACCAGGGCTCGGTCGTCTTCCCCGATGCCCCGGTGCGATTCTTCCTGCACGCGGAGGTCTCCGTTCGGGCGCGGCGCCGCGTCGCGCAGCTCGTGGAAGCGGGACAGACCGACATCGATGAGCAGCGCGTGATTCGTGATATCCAGCAGCGCGATGAACTCGACGCGACCCGGACCGACGGACCCCTGGTGCGGCCGGCGGGCGCGGTGGATATCGACACCGGTTCCCGCACGATCGAAGAGGTCGTCACGGTCATGGAAGGCATCGCGCGGGAACAGCTTCCGGATGCCGGGTTCGAATCGTGAAGTGTCTGCAGACCCGCCGTCGTCAGCCGGGACGATCCGCCCTCTCTGTCATCTTCTGGTGGGTGCTGGTCTCCAACTTCACGCTCCTGCTGCTGAAACTGTTCTACCGGATTCGCCGGATCGGTCGGGAACACATTCCCGAAACCGGACCGGCGATCTTCATCGCGAATCATCAGTCGTTTCTTGACCCGTGCATCGTCGGCGTGCTGACGATGGATCGGCCGTTTTCGTCTCTCGCGCGGGCGAGTCTCTTTCGCAACCCGATCTTCGGGTGGATCATCCGCCAGCTCGGCGCGGTCCCGATCACCCAGGGCCGGGGCGATGCGGGGGCGCTGCGCACGGCACTGGGTGAGCTGAAGGCGGGACGAACCGTCATGCTCTACCCCGAAGGGAGCCGGACACCCGATGGCCGGGTGCACGAGTTTCAACGGGGCGTACTCCTGCTCATCAAGAAAGCCCAAGCGCCGATCATCCCGGTTGCGCTGGAAGGCGGGCACGACATCTGGCCGATCGGCCGCGCGGCGCCGCGCCTGACCGGCCGGCTGGCCGTGAAGGCCGGTGAACCGATCGATCCGGAAACGCTGATGCGCGAACACGGCGACGCCCCGATGGAGTTCCTCCAATCGCGAATCGACCGGATGCGGGCGGAGTTGCGCGAACAATTGCGCAAACAAAGCGGCGGCCGGTACCCCCGTCCGGATGAGGCGGATCATGAGCCGACCGCCGCGGAAGACCAGGGCGGGGCCCAAACTGGGGACCAGCGCGGGGACCAGCGCGGCGAGGAAAACCGGGAGAACCAAAGCGGCGGTTCCAGAACCGAAGCAGATTCCGGGCGCACGAGCTCGAAGTGAGGGCGGCCGGCCGGTCTCGCCCCCTCCATCGATCCCTTCTCTTCTCAAATCGTAACACTTCACCCAGGAGCGATGCGGGGGTGGG
>SLDM01000518.1 GCA_007125255.1 Phycisphaerales bacterium | reverse complement strand
TTTCCTGGGTGGACTTGCCCTTCTGGTGGCCGACGATCATGACCTTGTGCGGGCCGATGCGCCCGAGGCCGGTGATGATCGCCGGGTCATCGCCGAAGTGCCGGTCCCCGTGCAGTTCGCGGAAGTCGCGGCACATGGCGGCGATGTAGTCCGAGGTCTGCGGCCGGGCGGGGTGCCGGGCCACGCGAACCGTGTCCCAGGGGTTGAGATCGGTGTACAGCTTGGCGAGCAGGCTGTCGCGGCTCGACCGGAGACTGGTCAGCTCCTCGGAGTACGAGGCCGCATCTTCTCGAGCGGTGAGCCGCTCGATCTGATCTTCAAGGTCGGTGACGGGCTGTTCAAAGGCGAGCGTGTAGCTGCCGGTATAGCTCCTTGCCATGGCGTTAGGATATCGGAAGAGGGGGGAAGGGAGCAAGGGAGCGGGAAAGGCACGGAGGGGAAGTCATGAAGTGACGAAGTAACGGAGTGACGAAGTGATGGGGGGCGGCGGGGGATCTGATGCCGTCATGCCGCGGAAGCGGGAATCCAAGGGGCGCGGCGGTGAGCGTTCCGCGCAATGAAAACGTCCTTCGCGCAGGGTGCCACGGCCAGCGAGCGCAGCGAGTCGGCCGTGCGAGATGGAATTGCGACCACCGGATCGAGGTAGGACGCCGGGCGCCACGTGGTCGCGCGATTCACGTTCGATTCTGTATTGGATGACCATGGAGCCGCCGCGTGGCCTTCGCTCCGCTCAGACCACGGCACCCCACGCCACTTCCCACTGCCCCTTCGTCGCTCCGTCGCTTCGTCGCTTCGTCGCTTTCCCTCTGTCCCTCCGTGCCTCCGTGCCTTCGTGCCTTTCTTTGCACTTCGTCACTCCGTCACTCCGTTACTTTCCCCCTCTCTTCTCCGCCCTCGCGTATCATAAACCCATGGCCGGTCTGATCGAAGATCTCGCGCTGCTTATCGAACGCGGCGGGTACGTGATGGTGCCGCTGCTGGCGCTCAGCGTGATCAGTCTGGCACTGATTCTGGAGCGCACTCTCTTCTGGCTGTGGCTGCACCGGCACCGCCGGATCGTCCGGCTGGAGATGCTGACCGACGCCCTGCGGCGGGGGGACCGGAAGCGGGCCGAGACGTTGATCGGTGGCGATCGCTCGCCCTACGCCGAGGTCGCGCGGCGGATGCTGGAGCACGGTTCGACCGATGCGGTCGCGGTGGAAGCAGTTACGCACCACCGGCCGCGACTCGATCGCTTCATGATCGCCCTCTCCACGATCATCACCGCCGCGCCGCTCCTGGGAATTCTCGGGACGGTGATCGGGATCATCCAGTCCTTCCGCCTGCTGGGGGCGCAGCTCACCCTCAGCGACCCCCGTGAGGTCGCCGCGGGGATCGCCGCGGCCCTGCTCACGACCGCCCTCGGGCTGATCGTCGCGCTCTTCACGCTCTTTCCGTACATGCTCTTTCGGGGGCAGGTCGACCGGGCCCTGGGGCGTCTGGAATCGGTGATCGCCTCCGCCCAGCAGGGGGATGCCGGGAGCGGGAGTGGGGGAGGGGCGCCGGGTTCGTCACCCTCTTCATCCCTCTCAGGTCACGATCGGTCGGAACGCACCTCCCCGGACCGCGGCGCGGCCGCGCGCCGGGCCAGCCAGGCCAGCCGGGCCGAGTGATCAACCGACCGTTCGCACGTCGGAGAAGTTGTGCGGCCAACCGGTCGGCGGGATCGGGTCACGGAGAGACCGGCCGGGAAAGGGAATCTCCAGGCGGCGAAACGAGCCGGGGCGTTCGGCGTATAACCTGGGGTGAGCCATGGGCGCCACCCGCCTGTTGATCCTTCTTCGCGACTTCCGTTCGCGACTTCCGTTCGCGACTCCCGTTCGCGACATAGAGACGATTGAGGAGCCCTGATGATTCGATTCTCCTTCCGACCGATTGTGACCGGCCTGCTGCTGCCCTCGGCCCTGCTGACGGCGGGCCTGCTGGTGAGCGGACCGGCCCCGGCGAAACCGGCAGTTCCGGTGGCAGTTCCGGCGGCAGGTCTGGTGACAGTTCCGGCAGCAGTCTCGGCCGTTGTATCGATCGAGTCGTCGACTGACCACCGGGACGATGAGCGGTCAGAGAGTGACCGGTTTCTCCGTGTCGATGAAGAGCCCGGCCGCCGGATCACACTGGAGATTGCCACCCGTCGGTACCACCCCGCGGATGATGGTGAGGGCCCGATGATCGGCCTGGTCAGCGTGGCCCACATCGGGGAGCGGGGGTTCTACCACGCCCTGCAGGAGGAGCTCGATCGGTACGACATCGTGCTCTACGAGGTCGTCGCGCCGGACGGCGCCCGCGGCGGGATCCATCCCGATCCGGAAGAACGCGCCGAAGCGACCCGCCAGCGCATGAAACTGCTGGCCGGGATGATCGAGGGCTACCGGGAGCAGCGGGGGCGCTATCCGGCGGACCTGACGGTGCTCCGGGAGTACGTCGCGCGGGAAAACACGGTCATGGCGAACTGGGTTCGCGCCGCGTCCGTTGATGCGTGGGGTGACCCGGTGAAATACGAAACCGACGACGCGGGGGAGTTCTTTCGCCTGAAGCGTGTTTCCGAGGATGACGCGGAGGAGCGGCTCGTGGTCTCGGATGGGGACGGAATCGATCCGCTTCCCCTGGATGAAGAGAACATCCAGGGACAACTGGCCGCGGCGCTGGGGCTCTCCTTCCAGTTTGATGAGGTGAACTACGGCGCGGCGAACTGGCGGATGAGCGACATGACCGCATCGATGTTCACC
>SLDM01000478.1 GCA_007125255.1 Phycisphaerales bacterium | reverse complement strand
TCCAGTTCCTGCCGGAGCAGGGTTCGGTACTCGCTCGCCATCGCGATTTCATTCATCTGTTCACTCATTTCCTGGTAGGCGTTGACGAGATCCTGGCAGAGGTGATCGAGCTGTTCGGAGATGTCGTGCCGCGCCTGGTTGAGCTGGCGGCAGATGAACTTCAGGCGGGCCAGGCGGGTCTCGCGGTTGAGGCGGCGCCGGGCGTTCCGCACCGCGGCTTCGATCCGCTCACAGAACGCCGATGCGGTGACGGGCAGATCGATGAAGTCGACCGCGCCGTCGCGCATGGCACGAAGCACGTCCTCCGCCCCGGGGCGGGTCGCCATGGGGACGACCGCGAGGTGGGGCTGGCCGGCCGCGAGGTAGGTCAGGGGTGCCAGGGTCAGATGGTCCGCATCGAGAACGACCAGGTCGATCGGCGTTTCCGCGGACTTCAAGGCGACTTCGGCTTCCTTCACAGTGCGACAGCAGGTGATGCGGTGACGCGCCCGGTGCAGCGGTTCGAGCAGATCGGCCAGGTCGGCCGGCCCTTCGCCGATCATCAGCACGTTCGCCGGGCCGCGGCGGGGCGCAGGGCCGGTCAGGGCTCGCGAGATTTCCTGGTCGAACGGTTCCATCTGCACACTCCCCTGCCGTGGGATTCATGAACTCCGTCATGCGGCCATCTACGCCGCGTCTCGTGCCGTGCGGCCGGGCAACTGGCAGTGGTTGATCCAGAGAGTGACCACCGCACCGCCGCCCGACACGTTCTCCAGGGTGATGCGGCCCTCGTGGGCCTCGATGGCCTGCCGCGCCCGCGACAGGCCGAGTCCCGGTTGCCGTCCGGCCGCCTTCTCACTGAAGAAGGGATCGAAGGCGTGGACCAGCGCCCGGTTGCTCAAACCCGGGCCATCATCCCTGACCTGCACTTTCAATCGGTCATGTTCAGGGTCGGTTTGAACGCGGAGTTCAATATGTTGGGAACCTTTCGCCTCCACCGCGTTGCGCAGCACTTCCGTCAATGCCAGCGCCAGCAGAGACGCATCGAGATTGATCGCCTGCAGCGACTCGCCGAAGACGGTGCTGATCTGGAAGTTCCGGCGTTGCGTCGGCTTGAACTGACCGGTAATCCTCATCACCAGGTCGCGCACATCCGTCGGCCGGCGATGGGCTTCCATCGGTTCGACGAATGATCGCAACGTGGAAATCATCTCGCCCAGTCGATGGGACTGCTCGACCACCTGCCTGGCGATGTCCTGCTGATCTTCCTCCTTGAGGACGCGCAACAATTGCTGGGTCCGGCCGGAGATAATCGTGAGCGGATTGTTCATCTCGTGCGCCGCCCCGGCGATGATCTCGCCGATGGCCGCCATGGCTTTCGCGCGGGTCAGGGAATTCTGCGCATCGATCAACTGCCGATTCGCGTCGGCCAGCTCTTCACCCAGAGATGCGGTTTCCTCCTGCTGTTCAGCGGCGTTGAGCGCCGCCGCCCAGGTGCGCGCGAGCGCGACGGCAAACGCACGTTCGCTGCTCGGCAGGGCATCGGCGTTGACCACCAGAATCGTCCGGATCCCCAGCAGGGTTCGCAGCGGAATCAGCCTCGGGGTGTGCTCCTGATCCCGGGACTTCAGGCGCTGCTCCAGAACCGACAGGACCGGCAGGAGATGAATCGCCAGCTCGTCATCGCCCTCGATCCGGTCCGGCACGGTGACAATCAGCTCATCCCCCATCGAGACCGTTTCGCCAACCGAGCCGCTGCCATCGTTGCTCCAGAAGAACCACGGTTCGTTAAAGCCGGTCTGGTGGAGCAACCCGAACGATTCACCCGCAAAGCACTCATGCGACGAACGAATGATTCGTTCCAGCGTGCCGGCCACATGCTGCGGTTTGGTGTCATCGGAGTGAAATCGCGCAATGGCATCGAGGATCTCCGTCTTCCGCGCGGAAGCCTGTGCTCTCTGGCGCAGGGCCTGGTTGATTCGCCCGAGTGATTGGTTCGCGCGGTTGATCGCGTGAAGCAGCATGTCCGAATCCGGGCGGTTCTTGACCCCCAGGTGCCGGGCCCGCTCGTTCACTCGCTCGGGCAGGGCCGCGATGGCCCGATCAAGAACCGCTTCGTCGATCCCCAGCTGATCCGGACTCCACGGCGTGAGGTTCACGTTCGGACCGTGACCTGTCGGCACGATGAACCGCGTGCGGGCCACGGAATCCGCCAGGGTGATCAACCCCACCAGGTTCTGGTGCGGTAGATTCGGGAGCGAAGTCATCGGCTGACCATGAAGCCAGATGACGTCGGTCAACTGGCGGGGGAGGTTCCAGCGTTCGGCGAGCCGCTTGCCGACCGTCTGCGTCGTAATGCCGATCACGCGCCGGGAGGCTTCGTTCATCGACAGCCCGTTCGCTTCGGCGAGACGACAGACCTGATCCATGCTGCGCGGCAGGAGAGCGTGCAGCGTCAGCAGTCCGAGATCATGGAGCAACCCCGCCAGGAACGCCTCGCTGGGGTGGACCTGCCGCTGCAGCGCCGGAACACGGGCGAGCGACTCGGCGAGCACCGCCACGGCCAGACTGTGCTGCCAGAAGGCCTCGCGATCAAAGAGCGTTCCGCCAGACCGCTCGACATGCTCATTGATCGACGGAAATCGATGCTCGAAGAGGTCGAAGATTTCCACGGAGAGGACCGCGCTGCGTACCGCCTCGAATCCGACGTGCTTGACCGCGCGGTCGATGGTCGTGATCGAATTGGATCGAACGCGATCCGTGCACTGGCTGAGACGGATCACCTT
>SLDM01000253.1 GCA_007125255.1 Phycisphaerales bacterium | reverse complement strand
GTCCCTCTTCTGCGCGGCTTCGCTGAACGGTCTCATCCCTGTGGCTTATCCCTGCTGGTCAAAGGAGATTCCTGAAGCGCCGCAGCTGATCACGCCAGCGAGTCCTCTCACCCTTCTCAGCGTCCACTCCGCGTCCTCCGCGGTGAAACTCCGTCGCGTACGAATCTGTTTCTGGGATTCGGTATGAGTGGGGATGGCGCGCCGTGCGCAGAGCAGGGGAAGGGGGGACCGCCTCGGCGCCGGCAGGACGGGCCTGAGCTTCCACCGTCCCCCCCCGGGCGGGGGCGCCGATTCGCGGCTACTCGAGATCTTCTTCCGCACCAGAGTCGGCGGCGGGCTCGCGCTGGTCTTCGGCGAAGTGGCTCTCGATCTCCTCGGCGTGCCGGCGGAACCAGATCGCATCGCCCAGCCCGGCGACCCGGTCGTGGAGCATCACCGCGTACCCGGCAAACGGCACCTCGGCGAGATGGTCGGTGAAGAGAATCACCTTTCGTCCGACAATGAAGACGAGCACATCGTGAAAGAGGCCGATCACTTCCTCGCGAACGTCGGCTTCGAGCGCCGTGAGCACCCGCGCATCCAGGAAGAGCCACCGCGGCCGCTGCCGCAGGGCGTGACAGACCAGCAGTATGAGCCGGGCCGTCTCGCCCCGGTGGTTGCCGAAAGCGGAACCGGCGAGCTGCATCAGCCGATCGGAGGCGCCGCCGGCGACCATCGCCTCACGGAGGACGGCTTGCAACTCCTGGTCGCCGGAAGTGAGCGCGGCCTGCAGATCGGGCGGCAGCGGCGTGCGTGAGCTCACCAGTTGCACCTGCGAAGCCGGCCAGCGATCCGGCACCTTTCGAATCAGTCTTCGGAGCGTCCACGGCAGTGCGTACCGGTCGAGCACGCCGCCGCGCAGGAGTCCGACGACCTGGCCCGGGTGAAAAACGGCTGATGACCGGCTCTCGCTGATTCGAATCCGGCCGCCACAGCGGATCCGGGCGGGGGGCAGGTCCAGTTCCGGGCCAACGGCCTCCGCGGCCTCCACGAAACGAAAGTACTCCCGCAACTGATGGTAAAAGCGATTGCATTCGGCAATGCCGCTCATGAGGGTGCGAACGTGCACCATGCAGAAGCGCAACAGGAGCAGGTACAGCAGCAGGGCGCTCCAGCCGGCACCTTCCCGGAGTATGGTCGCGCCGAAGGCGATCAGGATGACCGCCAGCACGATGGCCAGCGTCAGGTCACTGAGAAGCTGGCTGCGCCCCCCGACGGAGTGAAAGAGCACCTCGGCGCGCCGGTGATCCTCAAACGGGCCGCTTCGGAATGGTTCGTCCAGCTCCTCATCGCCGGCGGGCTCGAGGCGACTCCCCAACTCACGCAGGTGGTGCCGGTACGCGCGGGATGAGCCGATCATCGCGGCTTCGCGCTGGAGCGATTCCTGGGCGGCGCGAATACTCAACCGGTAGTGCAGCGCCATCGACAGGCCGAGCAGGGCCATGACCAGCAGCGTGAGCCCGGGCCGAATGTAGAGCAGCACCGGCGCCGCCAGCAGCAGCACCAGCATCGACGGGACGATGCGGTCGGCCATGTACCGGGCGATGCGGCCGGAATAGGTTGAGGTGCGCCGCGCCAGGCCGTGCAGGTATACGGCCGGGTTTCGATGGTGCTCCTTCGGAACCGGCAGATGCAGCGCGTCGCGCGACAGGGCGAGTATCCGCCGGCCGCAGAACTGCTCGTACGCGGCGCGGAGCCGAATCGCCCGTTCGGTCGCCAGGTAGGAGAAGCTCGCCGCCGCCAGCAGCAGTGACAGCACGGTCGCGCCGACGCCGATGAGCAGTCCCAGCGACGTGCGCGGATCAAATGTCCGGCCGATGAACTCGATGTCTTCTCCCGACTCCAGTCGGCTCGCATAAAAGGAAATCAGGGCCAGGGTCGCCATGAGGCACCCCAACCCGATGAAGCGGTAGGTCAGGAGGCGCAGCACCAGTCCCCAGAAAGATCGGAAGAGATCGCGCACCACCCACCGGGTGAGCTCCGCGTATTCACCGAGTTTCCTGCGGAATGATTGAAGCATGAACCGACGCGGTCTCCATCATGCGGACGGGATGCGGACGAGCCTGTCCTGTGCGCCGATCCGTCCGGGGCACGAGGAACACCCTGCGGGCACGGCGGGAGGATGCATGACCGGCGGCGAGCGTGGCGGGAGTATCGAAGCCGTTGCTCGTTCCGTCAACAATCGCCCCGCGGTCTGGCTTTCGGCGAGGGCTCGCAACAAGGGTGAGCGGCAAGGATAACCGTTCTGGAGGGACGGGGGCCCTTCCAGGACAGGTTCTGCCGGCCACGGGGCGGGCGGGTACGATTGGGACGCGCCGACCGGTGTTCCCCGTACACGCCGACCGTCGCCGCGTTCAGAGTGGAGTTGCCGTGCCGTTTGCCCCCATGTCGAATCATTCCGCCATCCCGGTACCGAGTCGATCTCCCGCTGAGAAGTTGCAACTGGTGATTCTCGCGAGCGCGTGCTGGGACGTCCCGACGCCGGTCAACGTGCACCACATTGCGCGGCGGTTCGCGGCGGCGGGGCATCAGGTTCTGTTCGTCGAGTCCACCGGGCTGCGATCACCTTCCGTGCGGTCGCTGCACGATCGCGCCCGGGTCGTGAGGCGGCTGGCCGGTTGGTGGAAAGGCGCGCGCCAGATCGAGGAGAATCTCACCGTGCTCGCGCCGATGGCGCTGCCGGCCACCTGGCCCCCGCCCACCGGGTGGATCGGAGACCGATGGCTCGCTTCG
>SLDM01000439.1 GCA_007125255.1 Phycisphaerales bacterium | reverse complement strand
TTTGCTTTGGTTGTATTTTTTTTCAGTCATCTTCTCGCTGAATCTCATATCACCACCAGGCAAACTTAAGAATTTTCCTAAAGAAAGGATGTTTTTTTGAGAAGAACATGATCTCCAGGCCACGGATATAAAAAATGCAGCCGGAATTGCATTTGGCATTTGTCGGGGCTGTGAAAAAAGAGAGGGAAGCAATTCCCTGAGGCTGGAAGAGACCCTAAGGGACCGAATCGCAGGTCTCGGTATTCCCGCCCATTACGGTCTGCCTTTTGGGCACATAGAAAACCAGTTTACACTGCCCCTCGGTATTAAAGCCGAATTGGATGCAGATGCCGGAAAATTGCGATTGCTGGAATCAGCTGTTCGGGAAAATTAAGTTGTGCAAAATTTAACCGTTTAAAACCATACCAGATGAATCTGACTTACAACACCTTTCGCCTCGTTTTGAAGGATACCTTCACCCTGTCTCACGGAAGTTATCAGTACCGGGACACCTTTATAGTGACTCTCAGCAAAGACGGAATTGAGGGATTGGGAGAGGCGACAGTAATACCATACCTCGGAGTCAGTCTGGATGGACTGGAGCAAAGGTTCAAAGAGGTGCAACCCTCCATTTCCCAATTTAAATGGGATCATCCGGAGGAATTGTGGAAGAAAGCTCACGACCATTTGCAAAATGACTCCTTTTTGCAATCGGCCATCGACTGTGCGGCATGGGACTGGTATGGAAAAAAGGAGGGAAAACCAGTCAGGGAATTGCTCGAACTGGACGGTGCCGATTTGCCCGTTTCAAGCTATACCATTGGCCTCGGAACCATTGAGGAGATGAGCAGGAAGATGAAGGCCGCTCCATGGCCTATTTACAAGATCAAAGTAGCTTCTGTAGAGGACCTTCAGCTGGTTACCCAACTCAGAAGTGATACCGATGCCGTTTTCAGACTGGACGCCAATTGCTCCTGGAGTGCAGAACAACTGTACGAGAACTACGAAAAACTCAAAGCGCTGAATGTGGATCTGCTCGAACAACCACTGCCTGTGGGCAATGAAAATCAGCTCGACAAATCCCGCCTCAAAAGTGATATTCCCATTATTGCAGACGAGAGTTGCAGCGGACCTGATGACGTGGCAAAGTGCAAGACCTGGTTTGATGGAGTGAATATCAAACTGATGAAATGCGGCGGTATCAGTCCGGCCCTGGAAATGATTAGAAAGGCAAAATCAATGGGACTCAAAGTCATGGGCGGGTGCATGACGGAATCCTCCGTGGGTATCTCTGCCATGGCACATCTGGCTCCCCTATTCGACTACATTGATCTTGACGGTGCTGCCCTTTTGGCCAACGACCCTGCGGAAGGGGTGGTTGTGAACAAAGGAGTGATCGAATTCCCTGATCGCCCTGGTCTCGGATGCCGGATGATTTGACCAGGGAGCGATGCAGTTTACTTGTATGGCTTTTCAGAAAATAGACCTTCAAAAAACTTTGGCGGGAAATTTGCAGCCCGACAGGCATACGGACTGAAGCCCCGGTTTCAGAACATACATTCGCCAATGAGCAGGGAAAATAATATCATTCGAACCGCAGTACTACCGGGAAGAACTATATCTCACAATGGAGAGGAATTTCTATACTTCAGCGGAACTTCCTATCTGGGAATCTGCCAATTAGCCGAATTCAAAGAACTGATCAAGACCGGTCTTGATCGGGTGGGCACCCACTTTGGGGGAAGCAGACTGAGCAATATCCAGGTGGATATCTTTGCAGAGGCAGAGAAAAAGCTCGCAGAACTTTGCGGAGCTCCGGGGGCGCTACTCTTTTCTTCCGGCTCTTTTGCAGGCTACAGCCTGACTGAAATTGTTCCCGAAAACAGTGAAATCCTCATCGCTCCGGGCACGCATTCTGCCCTGTGGAAAAATTTTACTCCTCCTCCGCAAACAAGTCGCCAAAAGTGGGAAGCCGATTGTCTGGACCAATTGGAAAAAACGGATCGGCCGGTTTTTGTTCTCACCAACACGGTGGATCCCCTTTTTTGCAAAAATATTGACATGAGTTGGCTCGAAAACGCCAATCGTCCGGAGCGAATAACAGTCATTGCAGATGACAGCCACGGGATTGGTGTTCTGGGTCCGGATGGGGGTGGATCTTATTCTAAATGGGCGGCCGGATTTGGCGGACAAACCATCTTCATGGGATCGCTGGGAAAGGGAATCGGAATCCCGGCGGGCTATGTGCTGGCGCAGCCCGATACCATTGCGGCTCTGAAGTCTACCCGCACTTTCGGAGGAAGCTCTCCCCCGAATCCCGCTTTTTTGTACGCCTGGTTTCACGGGGAGGACATCTACAAAAGGCAATTGCAAAAACTGCGAAAACACATCTCCCTTTTTCATAAAAAGACCCAAACGGAGAATCTGTTTCACTTTCAAAGTGGTTTCCCCGTATTTCACTGCAAACAGCCGGAAACAGAACAAATTCTGTCCGAAGAGAAAATTATCATCTCCTCCTTCAATTACCCGGGGCCTGGGGATCCAAAAGTCACCCGGGCGGTGTTGAACGCCCTGCATGAGGAAGAGGATATTCTGCGCTTGTGCGAGGTGCTGGAATAGGTAGTCCCTAAGGGACATTTTGGGGTGGGTTTTCATTGGGGAGGATTTTGCCGGAGGTGGGTTGCATGGTTTTGCGGATTGGTAAAAAGGTTCACCGCAAAGGCCGCAAAGGCCGCAGAGATCCCGCAGAGGGGGCCCCTTGCTTATCGGTGAAATTTTGTCTGAATACCCTGGGGTATA
>SLDM01000444.1 GCA_007125255.1 Phycisphaerales bacterium | reverse complement strand
TGGAGAGAAAACCACTCGCGATGGTGATGAAGTAGTCGTTCAGCGGCGCGAAATCACCGCGGTTGCCGTGCAGATCGAGCACGTCCACGACCTTGTTGACATTGGGCGTCTGGCCCGGAACGAGTTCATGCAATCGGCTCATTGACTCGCCGATGTCGTACAGGCGAACCGCGATACCCGGCTCGCGCGGCGGAGCATCCGTCGCCGGCGCCGCGGTACCGGGCAGAATAAGGAGCAGCATGCAGGGGAGTACCAGTCGTCCAACGCTTCTCATCAACAACATGTCAGTCCTCTCTCGGCTTTCATTCGGCGGCGATGTCAAGATCCATGCTGAGAACGGCCGGGCCGTCGTCGGTCAACGTCAGGATCAGGCGCTCCTGCTCCGGTCCCTGCGCAGCATCGGCCCCGGCAACCGCCTCGCGCTTCAGCTCCGCGGTATGCTTGCCGCGCAGAGTGAAGCGGTCGAGCCGGTCCGGCCGGTCGCGGGCAATGACCAGTTGCGCGCGTACACCATCCGGAAGACCGCGCACGGTGAACTGGCGATCGACCCGGGCGGGCCTGTCCGGAGTACTCCCGAACGCATCCATCATCGGGGTTTCCTCGATGCGCACCGCTCCCCCGCCGGGAAGGGGCAGCTTGAAGTTCAGCGTGACGGAGGGCCCGCGAAGTGAGTAGCCGCGCCAGAACGGCGCGACATCCGTCACTTCACCATCGACAACGAGGCGCCACACCGCCCGCTCCGGCCCGGTGAAGTCCGGTTCACCCCTGCTCGTCGGCTGCGGACCGTGCACGGTCGTATAGACCGCGCCGTCGAAGTTCACGCCGTCGCGCCAGACCTGGTGCAGACCGCATGAGGCTGCGTCGTAGGCCAGCCAGAGCTCCTCATGCAGGGCGATGACCACCATCCGCGGGTTGCCGTCCAGCACGCACCGGAAGACGAATGGATCGCGCGGCCGGGGATCGCGCGGCCGGTCCGCCGCGGCGCTCATCACGGCGCCGGCTACCAGGATCATCAGCAATATCACGATTGGTCGTTTCATCCTGCATCCTCATCGATCGGTTTCACCGGCTCAATGACCGGCACCTTCCCGCCGGGATAGAACAGCAGCATCACCAGCAGACACCCGACGGCGATCCACATCGGTACGCTGAACAGTTTCGTGTAATCCATCGTTTCCGCGTCGATCCGCGCCCACTCGGCCACATGTCCGGCAAAGATGCTGCCCACGATAATCCCCACGCCGAAGACGACCAGGCCGAAGAGCGACTGCGCGCTGGCGCGCACATCCGGCGTCGTCTGTTCATCCACCACCATAAATGCGACAAAGACGAAACAGCCGAAGCACAACCCGTGCAGGGCCACGCCGGCGATCAGCGTCATCATGGTCGGCACCGGCAGTACGTCGACGTAGGCAAAGAGGAACATGCGCAGGGCATAGGCGATGATGCCGATGGTGAGCAGATTTTTCCGGGAAAGCTTCTTCGCGACGAGTGGAATCAGCCCGAGGACAAGTATCTCCGACATCTGGCCGACGGTCATCAGTCCCCCGCCACCCACACCGAAGATGCGGTTGATCCACCGCGCCCAGTCCTCCATCGCTCCGACACCCGCCTGGTACTCCCCGAGAAAGGGCCCGGTGTGCACAAAGTAGAACTGGTGAATGCACGAGATCGGAATGGCGATCAGAAACAGGGTGATGAGCGGCTGCCTTCGCGCCTCGCCGATCGCCTGGATCGCGGCGTTGCTCCCCTTCTCCCTGGCCGGCGGCGTCTTCGGCAACGTCAGGCAGTAGAGTCCCATCCCGATCCCCAACAGTGCGCTGAGTCGAAACGCATCCGTGATGCCCGCCGCTTGCGCTGCCAGTTGCTCCGATTCACTGGCATCCCCGGGGGTATGGTAATGCAGCAGCCACTGGCCGATGCCGATACCGACCGCGATCCAGCCGAGCGTGCCCCACAGGCGCACCCTGCCGAACTGCCGGTCACGGTCGGGCAGGTGATGGAATGAGATCGAATTCGTCAGCGCCAGCGTCGGGGCGTAGATCAGCGAGTAGAGCAGCGAGAACGCAAAGAACATCCAGTACGACTCGATCCACGCGAGCTGAAACACCAGCAGCCCGCCGACGATGTGGCTGATGGCGAGATACTTTTCGGTATTGAAGTATCGGTCCGCGATCTGCCCCGCGATGAAGGGGGCGAAGACCGCCCCGACGCCGCCGATCATGAAGAGGTAGCCGATCTCCGCATCGCCGAATTCGCGATGCCGCGAGAGGAAGAGGTAGAGCAGCGGCAACCACGCGCCCCAGATGGCGTACTGCAGGAACATCATGAACGACAGTCGCGACATCAGTCCGGTCATGGGCGGGTCCTCGGCATTTGCCGCATGGTACAGTTGAATCGCGACGATGCCACCTGCCGGTGAGGATGAGGAATAGGCACGGAGGCACGGAGGGAAAGTAACGAAGTGACGAAGTGACGGAGTGACGGAGGGGCGAAGGTGTGTGCGACGTCGGCGAGGGTCCTGACCGTCATTCCCTTCGTCGCCCCCATCCCTCCACCGTCACGATCACTCGCGATCAAACGCCGCATCAAACGCCTGCGCAGAAACCGGAAACTGGAGTTTGCGCAGGAGCGCCGCCGCTTCGGTCGCGCCGTGTTCGCGGTCCATCATCGGGTCCTCCCATTCGACCGAGAGCGGCCCGTCGTAGCCGGCGTGGTTGAGCAGACGGAGAATCGCTTCGAAATCGATCCGGCCGCGGCCGGGAGAGCGGAAGTCCC
>SLDM01000059.1 GCA_007125255.1 Phycisphaerales bacterium | reverse complement strand
TTCCAGCCGAGCAGGGCGAGGTAGTTGACCAGCACTTCCGGAAGGTAGCCCGAGCGGCGAAAGTCGTCGACGTTGATTTCCGGAAGTTGAATGTCAAGCACTTCGGCGAGGGCGCTGGCGGCATCGGTTTCGAGCTGGCGGTCCGGGTCTTCCATCCACCAGCTCCATTCCTCTTCGCGCAGCGCGAGTCCATCAGCAATTTGCGGCGGGCCGGCAAGCTGCTTCTCCAGGACCGCGGCCCGCAGCGCCTTGTCCTTGTCCCGCTTGGACATCTTTGAGCCGTTGGGATTCGCCACCACCGACAGATGGGCGTAGGTCGGATGGGCAAAACCGAGCGCTTCCTGCAGCAGGAGATGCCGGTGCGTGTTGTTCAGGTGCTCCTGGGCGCGAATGACGTGCGTGACGTTCATCAGCGCATCATCGACAACCACGGCGAAGTGGTAAGTCGGGTAGCCATCCGCCTTGCGGATCACAAAATCTTCGTACTCGTTCGAGGCCTTGGTCACTTCACCCAGGACCTGATCGTTCACGGTGATCTCGCGATCGTCCGGCATGCGAAAGCGGATCACATGCGGCCGGCCTTCATCGAGGTACTGCTGTACGGTGGCCGAATCGAGCCGGAGCGCCGCACGGTCGTAGCGGTAGTTGCGCTTCTCCCGCCGCGCCTGTTCGCGGGCGGCGTCGATTTCCTCCGGCGCCTCGAATGCCGGATAGGCCCTGCCCTGTTCGACCAGTTGGTCGAGGTACCGCCGGTAAATCTCCCGCCGCTGCGACTGGTGGTAAGGCCCGTTTTCGCCGCCGCCGCAGCCGTCGTGCTCCGGCCCCTCGTCCCAGTCGATTCCCAGCCAGCGCAGATCATCCAGGAATGCCAGCCCGGCCTTGTCGGAGGAGCGTTTTTGATCGGTATCTTCGATACGCAGAATGAATCTGCCGCCATGCTTCCGCGCAAAAGCCCAGTTGTAAAGGGCGGTCCGCGCGCCGCCGACGTGCAGGTGTCCCGAGGGGCTGGGCGCAAAACGAGTGACGACGGTCTGATCGGTGCTCATGACCCAAAGCGTACCCGCCGGGCGTGCGCCCGTCGATTCAAGCCCTCGGAACCGCGTGATCGATTTCCAGCCGGCTCTTCGCCATCACCGGCGGCGGCCGCTCTCACCGAACATCGGCCTGCTTCCTCCGGCGAGCCAGGCGCCAGAGCTGCTGCACCGGCGCTGAGATCGCATAAGCGCAGAAACCGATCGCCAGGACGTAGTGAAACGACCAGATAAAGATGACCAGCGGCACGACGAGCAGCACCACGTAGCCGAAACTCCGCCGCCCGCGTGCGTATCGATTGATGACATGGACATAGGGCAGCGATGAGACCATGCCGAAAGCGCAGAGAATCACGATGAGCTGAATCGCCAGCGCGGAACCGCGAATGAACTCGATCGGCACATCATCGGCGAAGCGGCCGGCGCTGAGGTGCTGGTGCAGCAGAATCAGACTCACCACCGCCCCCGCCGCGCCCGGTGAGGGCAGTCCGCGGAAGATCAGATGCGACTCGGCGCTGGCATCGGGCGTTTCGACGTTGAACCGCGCCAGACGGAGCGCCGCGCAGCAGACGTACGCCGCCGCGATCCCCCACATGAGGCGACCGAAGATCGAGTCGACCTCAGGGCCGATGAGATTGATGTCACCCTCGGCCCCGACGTAGCGGCCGATGAGCACGGTCGCCATGTAGGCCGGGGCGATGCCGAACGTGACCATGTCCGCCAGCGAGTCCAGCTGCGCGCCGAGTTCCGACGTGGAATTGGTCAACCGCGCGATCGAGCCGTCGAAGGCATCGAAGATCATGCCGATGAATACGAGAACAGCGGCAAAGGTGAGACCGGTCCAATCCCACGGCCCGAGATAATCCAGCGGCTTGGAGGCGTAATGAATCGCCGCGAAGCCCGCCACGAGATTCCCGAGCGTGCACATCGTCGGAAAGACTGACATCGGCGCGATACGCATGCGTCGACGTCGGCGGGCGAGGGAGGTGCGAGGCTCGTCGTCCCCGGCCGGCGACGGGGAGTGCTGCCCGCTCGGCGGCGCATCATCCGGGCGATGCTGCGTCATGAGGAGGGCTCCCCTTCACGCCGCGGCGACCGCTTCCGCGCCAGATCGTCCGAATCCAGTTCCTCCGGAAGACGAAGTTCGCTCCCGATGCGCGGCACGAAGACCAGGACCCCGCGGGACGGCGCGCCGCGGCCGCCGATCAGGAGCAACTCGCCCACCGTCACGGGCGTTTGTACCGGCGGGCCCACGCCGCTTCCGCGCGCTGTTCGGCCGGTCGGCCCGCGCGACGGCGCATCTCCCTCGCGGCTCTCATCCTGATCGCCACCGGGATCACCGGTGGCATCCTCGTCCCACGACTCGTCGGGCGGCGCGGCGGTCAGGACGAAGGCGTAGTCCGGCGCCAACTGCATCTCGATCGCCATAGAGTCAAAGCTCCGGCCAGGGTCACCGGATCGGCCGAGCAGTTGCCGAAAGTCGATCTGCTGTGGCTCGCGGTGTCGCGGCATGAGGTGCACCATGATCGTCGGACCATCCTCCATCGGCATCAACCAGCTTCGCAGCATCAACTGCAGCTTGCCCGGCGAGAACATGCGGATGCGGCCATCCACGGACACCGCCCGTCGATCCTGCCGAACCTGCCGGTGGTGAAGCTCTCGCCACTCGGTCATCTGACCGGGCCAGCTTTCCACGTTCAGCGTCGGCCCGCCCAGCGCATCGGAAAGCTCATCCAGTGAATCGATCGGCACGCGGGCCACGCGAAAACCGT
>SLDM01000180.1 GCA_007125255.1 Phycisphaerales bacterium | reverse complement strand
GCGGCACATCATTACGGTGGAAGACCCGATCGAGTACTACCACTACCACAAGACCTCGGTGGTCAACCAGCGAGAGGTGGGGGTGGACGTTCCCAGCTTCTCCGAGGCCCTGCGGCGGGCCCTGCGCGCGGATCCGGACGTGATCCTCGTCGGCGAAATGCGTGACCTGGAGACGATCGAGGCGGCGATCCGGGCGGCGGAAACCGGCCACCTGGTCTTTGCCACGCTCCACACCACCGGCGCCTCCGGCACGATCACCCGTATCATCGACGCCTTCCCGGTGAACCAGCAGGCCCAGGTTCGCGTGCAGCTCTCGACCTCCCTGATCGCGGTTCTGAGCCAGGTGCTCCTCGCCCGGGTCGACAAGCCCGGCCGCGTGGCCTGCTACGAGTTCCTTGTCGTGACGCCGGCGATCGCCAACCTCGTCCGCGAGAACAAGACCTTCCGGATCGATTCGGCGATTCAGACTGGACGGAAGTTCGGGATGCAGCTGCTCGACGACCACCTCTGGAGCATCTACCAGAAGGGCATGATTGCCGCCGACGAGATGATCGACAAGGGCAAGGATCCGGGCGAGCTGACCGAGAAGGTCCACCGCACCGGCGGCCACGTCGGGCGGACCGAACTGGACTCCGAAGACGAATGACGGGCCGAATGATCTCCGAAACCTGCCCGGGATGTCCAGGGAGATGGCCAGGGAGATGTCCGGGAAGATGGACGGGTGATGGCAGGGGGGCCCTTGCCCCCGGACGCTTCATTCCGGATGGAACATCGAGGCAGGTTGATGCGGATAACAATTCACCCTGCCGGCATTTTGTATTGTAAACCACGTGGCAATACGCAACCAATTGCCATCTGGGCTTGTAGAGGGCCAGTTATTGGGCCATTCTCTTTATGTGAGTCGAGTGTGGATGAACGCGGCATCCAGGCATGCATCCAGGAATCCATCTGGCCATGCATCTGGAAAAGCTGCTTCCGGGGCGCGTCATCGACATGAACCGGTTCCGATTCCGGCAGGCTCAGTCAGCGACGGAAGAGTAAACATTCATGGCAAAGTCAACCTCACGATCCGCCAAGCCAGACCCCGGTGAACTGAAAGGCCGGAGATTCGGTCGCGTTCTGACCAAGCTCGGCAAGGTCACGCGCGACCAGGTTCACGAGGCGCTGGGCGTCCAGAAGGCCCGCAAGGAGAAGGGGCAGGAGGTCCGCATCGGCCAGCTGCTGGTCGAGCTCGGCTACATCACCGAGGAGGATGTCCTGGAAGCGCTGGCGGGGCAGGCCGGCATGCGGATGGTCCGCCTGAACAATGACGAGATCTCCGACGAGGCGATCGAAGCGCTGCCCTCGGAATCGGCCAAGACCTACCAGGTCGTCCCGATCGACTACGACGCCTCCAGCCGCCGCATCACCGTTGCGATGAAGTCGCCCGACAACTTCCAGGCCGTCGACGGCCTCCGCCTGCTGCTGGGCTTCAAGGTCGATGCGGTGGTGGCGCTGCCGAGCGAGGTCGATGAGATCCTCTCCAAGAGGTACAGCGATGAGGGGCCGACCATCGCCAACATGATCTCCGAGCTGGACGAGTCGGAGACGCTCTCGGCCCTCGAGGGGCGCGGCGACTCGATCGACCTGGAGGACCTCGCCCGGGCGGCCGACGACAACAAGGTCATCCGGCTGCTTAACCTCGTTCTCCTGCAGGCGATCAAGGACAAGGCCTCGGATATCCACTTTGAGCCGTTCGAAGATGAGTTCAAGATGCGCTACCGCATCGACGGCGTGCTCTACGAGATGATTCCGCCTCCGCTGCACCTCGCGCTGCCGATCGTCAGCCGCATCAAGGTCATGGCGAGTCTGGACATCGCCGAGCGGCGCCTGCCGCAGGACGGCCGTATCGAGCTGGTCGTCAACAACGCCCCGGTCGACCTGCGCATCTCGGTCCTGCCGACGATGTTCGGCGAGTCGGTCGTCATGCGTGTGCTCGACCGCTCGAATGTCCAGCTCAGCCTCGACAAGGTCGGCTTGCGCGGCGACGACCTCGATGTGGTGCGGGAGACGATCCGCAAGCCGAACGGGATCGTGATCGTGACCGGCCCGACCGGTTCGGGAAAGACGACGACCCTCTACGCCGCGCTCAACGAGCTCAACGAGCCGGATCTCAAGATCCTGACCGCGGAAGACCCGGTCGAGTACGACATCGACGGCCTGGTGCAGTGCCAGGTGAACACCGATCAGGATCTGACCTTCGCGCGGCTGCTGCGGTCGTTCCTGCGCCAGGACCCGGACATCATTCTGATCGGTGAAATTCGCGACCTGGAGACCGCGCAGATCGCCGTCCAGGCGTCGCTCACCGGTCACCTGGTTTTCTCCACGCTCCACACCAACGACGCGCCCTCATCGATTCTGCGACTGCTCGACCTCGGCCTCGAATCCTTCCTGCTGACGGCAACGATCGAATCGATCGTCGCCCAGCGCCTGGTGCGGCGCATCTGCAGCCAGTGCAAGGAAGAGTACACGCCGACGGAAGAGCAGATCATGGAACTGCAGCTCCTGCCCGATGACATCAAGGGGCGCACGTTCTTCCGCGGCCGGGGGTGCGATGCGTGCAACCAGAGCGGCTACAAGGGCCGCATGGCGATCTTCGAGATCATGAAGATGGACGACTTCATGCGTGACCTGGTCATGCAGGAGGCGTCGACGAACGTGATGCGGGCCGAGGCGCGGAAGCGGGGGATGCGCACCCTGCGCGAATGCGGCCTCCTCTCGATCTACGAGGGGCAGACCACGATCGATGAAGTCGCCCGCGAGACGATCGTGGAAGACTAGTCGAAGACTGCCGGACGAGCTGAAGACTTGGTTCTGAAGACGGATCGGGAGAAGAGAGAGTTTCTGAAGACCGGTTGAAGCGTGATTGTCAGGGACAGTGAGCCACCAGGCGACGACCGGTCGGACGGTCGCACGAAAGACCGCACGAAAACTGGCCGCACGAGAACAGGCCGCACGAGAACAGGTCGCACGTCAATAGCCGAGGAATTTCCGTTATGCCGAACTACGCGTACGAAGCTTTGAACTCCGCCGGGAAACCGCAGAAGGGGACCGTCGAGGCCACCTCGAGCGAGGAAGCGATTCAGCGCATCAAGTCGCAGGGCTACTTCCCCACGTCGGTGCGCGAGCAGAAGGTCAAGGGCGGCAAGTCCGGGGCCAAGTCCGAGAGCGCCAAGGGCGGCAAGAAAAAGAAGAAGAAAAAGGGCGATATCTCGATCAGTATCGGCGGGGTCAGCCAGAACAAGCTGACGACCTTCACCCGGCAGCTCTCGACGCTGCAGGATGCCGGTCTGCCGCTGCTGCGGTCACTGCAGATTCTTGAGCAGCAGCAGAAGCCGGGCAAGCTCAAGTCGATCCTGGGCGACGTGTGCGAGGATGTCGAAGCGGGGGCCACCCTCTCCGACGCGATGGCCAAGCACCCCAAGGCGTTTGATCGCCTCTACTGCAAGATGGTCAATGCCGGTGAAATCGGCGGTGTGCTCGACCTGATCCTGCAGCGTCTGGCGAACTTCATGGAGAAGGCCCAGCGCCTCAAACGCCGCATCATCGGCGCGATGATCTACCCGACCGTCGTCATCATCGTCGCGGTCCTGATCGTGACCGGCATCATGTATTTCGTGATCCCGCAGTTCCAGGAGATCTTCAACGACTTCGAGGTCGCGCTGCCCTGGCTGACGCTCTTCCTGATCGACGCCAGTGCGTGGGTGGCGGGAACCCTGCACGAGGACCAGATCATCCCCGGCTGGATATGGATCATCTTCGGTCCGATCATCCTCTTCTTCATCTTCAAGCTGATTCGGAAGACCGGTCCGGGGCGGGCGACGACCGACATCATCCGCATCCGCATTCCCGTCATCGGCAACCTGATGCGGAAGACCTCCGTGGCCCGCTTCACGCGGACGCTCGGCACGCTGATCTCCGCGGGCGTTCCGATTCTCGAAGCGATCATGATCACGCGGGATACCTCCGGCAACTACGTCTACGAAAAAGCGCTGACCAAGGTGCACGATTCGATTCGCGAGGGTGAAACCTTCGCCGACCCGTTGCGGGAATCGAAGGTCTGCGACGCGCTGGTGGTGAACATGATCGACGTCGGCGAGGAAACCGGCGACCTCGACACGATGCTGATGAAGATCGCCGACAACTACGACGAGGAGGTCGACGTGGCGGTGCAGAGTCTGCTCTCGCTGCTGGAACCGCTGCTGGTCGTGGTGCTCGGCACCATCATCGGCACGATCGTCATCGCGCTGTTCATGCCTCTGGTGGCCATGATCGAATCGGTCTCCGAGGGCATCTGATTGCTGCCCGCTCTCCCCTTCCGCCGCCCCCCGGTGCGGATATCCGCACCGCATCACCACCAGGAACGAGATGATGTCACTGACGAAGTCTCCACAAATCACACGCGCGCCGGGGCACTCGCCGCGCGGTCACCGCGGCTTCACGGTGATCGAGCTGCTGGTGGTCATCGGGATCGTCATGATTCTCCTGAGCCTGGTGATCGTCGGCGTCAACCGCGCGACCCGGGCGGCCCAGAGCTCGAACACGGCGGCCCTGATGGGTTCGATCAAACAGGGCCTCGTCCAGTTCCGTGAGGACATGGGCTACCTGCCGCCGGTTCTCGACACGGAGCGCAACCTGCGCTTCGAGTTCACCGGCGGCCCCTCCGGCGACTGGCTCAACGGCCCCGATCCGCGCTGGGGTTCCTCCGACTGGAGTGAAGACACGTACCGGCTGAGCATCCAGCAGTGGTACTCCGTCACCACGCTGGCCGATTACCTGATCGGTTACGGCGGCGTGGATGAAGATGGCCGTGACGGGCTCGGCATCCGCAACCCGGGGACGGACGGGTACTGGAACGTCGGTTCCCACGCCGGAACGCCGGGCCTCTTTACCGGCCGGACCGACTATCTCGATGAAGGTAACGCCGCCTCGGACCGGTTCCGGCGCGGCACCGTCTACGGGCCGTATCTCCAGTTGCGCGACGACCGGTTGCTCGGCCGGCTGATCGGGACCGAACCGGATGAGAACGGATCCTGGGACGTGGCGTTTCCCGGTGAATCGCGCTACGACGCTCCGGAGTTCGTGGAGCGACCGCTGGTGATCTGCGACTACTGGGGACAGCCGATCCATTACTACCGGCTTCCCTATCCCGCCGGCCTGCCCGGCGACCGGTACCGTCGCCCGAGCGGCGCGACGGCGGACGAGTTTCACCAGCCCTCGCTCGCCGATGCCTTCGTCATGCGGCCTTACAACATCTCGTCCGACAACCAGTTGCCGACCCGCTTCCCCGACGAGTTCGCGCCCGGGGGCGTCGTCGACCCTGAGTTTGCCGATGGCGACCGCACCTCCTCGCGGCGGCTGCAGGGGGCAACCTTCGGGCTTCTTTCGGCGGGACGCAACCGCCAGATTGACTACGACGTGCGCAGCGGTAACCGCAATCGCACCAACATCGTGGAGTTTGGCCAATGAACTGCCGCGGCGCCAGCTATCAAGAGTCCCGCCCGTGCCGGCCCCTCCGTCACGGCTTCACGCTGATCGAGGTCATGATCGTGATCGGCATCATTCTGCTGCTGGTGGCGATCACCGTGGGCGTCGCGGTCGGGCTCACCGCGCAGAGCGAGGTGCGCCAGACCGAGAGCACGATGGCGATTCTCGCCACCGCGGTGGAGGAGTGGCGCCTGCAGCGCGGGCGGGCGGTGACCTACGGTGTCAACGAAGAGCCGTGTGGTCCGGAGCGTTACGAGTTGGAGCAGATTCTTGAAGCCGGCGACAGCGCCGGCGGTTCCGGCGGGCTGGCCGATGCGCTGCGCACCACCGATCGCTACTTCGCCATTCTCAGCCGCAACGAGTCGTTCCGTGATTTCATCGCCCGCATCGATCCGCAGTTCATCGAACAGATCGATGAAGGGACCGCGCCGGCCGGTCAGGATCCGCTCGGCGGCGATACGAGCCATCTCGAAGACTACGGTCCCTCCTTCCGCATCTACGACGCGTGGGGACAGCCGCTGCTGGTGATCCTGCCCGGTCGTTCCTTCGCGACGCGCTGTTCGGAGAACGCCGGTTACGGCGATCCGGACGAAGACGGCACGATACGCACGCCCAAGGAAACCGTCTTCGGCGTCGCCCGCAGCCGCCGCCCCTTCTTCGTCTCCGCCGGACCGGATGAGCGCTTCGGAGATCTCTTCCTGGGTCTGTCAGAGAGCGCCTTGAGTTCGCTGGACCAGGAAGACCAACTCGTTTTCGACCGGACCCGGGACAACCTGTATTCCGAAGGCATTCTGATCGATGAGGCACGTCCCTGAGAGACTGACACCATGCCGATGAAGCACGGTCTGAATCTGAACCCCCGCGCGGCCCGCGCCGGCGCCTCGAAGCGCAGCTTTACGCTGACCGAACTGCTGGTGGCGATCGGTATCATCGTGATCATTGCAGGCGTGACCGCGATCGGCGTCCAGCGCATCGCGCGGGAAGCGCGGATCTCCAGCGCGACCAATTCCGTCATTGCCGCCCTCGACAACGCCCGCGCCTATGCGATCCGGGACAACCGTCTGACCGCGCTGGTGTTCCGGCCCCGGCAGGACGGCAGCGCCGTCTTTATCGAGCTGGTCATCGTGCAGCAGCCGACCTTCGGCGGGGATGTCTACCAGGTCGACGGCGTTCTGCTGGAACGGTTCACGCCCCGTCCCGAGACCAGCGTCCGGCGCCTGCCCAACGGGATCAAGGTGGCCGGTCCGTTTCTCGGATCCTTCGGTGAGAACCTGGAGGACGTCTGGGTCACGCAGAGTCACTTTCCGAACATCAATCCCGAGACCGGGGACGGGGAGCAGTCGGGGCAGTTGCTGGCCGTCATGTTTGCCGGCGACGGAACGGTGGTCACGCGCAACGCCGTCCTCGACGGCAACCTCGCCTTCGCCGACTTCAACAACAACGGCCTGCTCGACTACGGCGGCGCGGAGTACGCGATTCTCAACGGCAACGCCCCGTCGGCCTTCTCCTCCGGGGCCGGCTCGTTCCAGCAGTTGCGTGAGGATGACGAGTCGACACTCGCCTTCGTGACGTACGTCGCGGTCTACGACGATGACGCCGCCCGGGCGGCGGGCGATCCCTCGGAGTGGACGGCGGTGGGAAACCACGGGCAACTGGGGCCGGACGACGGCTACTACGACGATCTGGTCGCGCCGCTGCCGAACAACCCCGATGAGCCCGGGGCGCCGCTGGCGTACATCAGCCGTAACGCCGACCGGATTCATTTCAACCGTTACACGGGAGTGGTCATGCGATGAGAACGAACATGAAACAGCGCAACCGCCGGCCCGCACCGAACGCTTCCACGTACCCCCGAGCCCGAACGGCCCGGCCGGCCCGAACACCTTTGACCGGCGCCGGGAACCGGCGCGGCTTCTCGCTGATCGAGGTGCTGCTGGCCGTGGTCATCCTCGGCCTGGGCGTGATCAGTATCGCGGCCCTCTTCCCGGCGGGTATCGCCCAGCAGCGGCTCTCCAACGATGACGTGATGGGGCCGATCGTCGCCGATCACGCCATCTCGCTCATCCGCAGCAAGGTGCGCCCCTCGGACTTCGGCACGATGGAAGAGTTCGCCAATGGTCTTACGGTCCTGGCCGGGAACGAGGGCCAGTACTTCGGCCGCCAATCCTTCATCTCGCGGACGATCCGCGGTGACTGGGACTGGATGCGCCCCGGCTACTTTGTCGAGGATGAGCCGGACCTGGGCATCAAGCAGGGAACGGTCGATCTCTTCTCCTTCTACTACACCCACAACTTCGATGTCGCCACGTTTCCGGGTTTCACGGAATTCAGCTGCGGCGCCGAGATGCGGACCGAGTTTCCCGAGGGCTGGCCCAACCTGGATTCCTCAAACGCGATCCCCATGGCGCGCCGTCTGCACGGGATCCCCTACAACACCCAGCGCTATGAGTACCCCGGTTCCGGCAATCCGGTCAACGGGCTGCCGCGCGTCCTCATCCCGCCGACCGAACGGGTCTATCCGGTGCGGTCCCAGCTCACCGCCGGGCTGAGCGAAGTCGGGGAGGAGTCCGAGCGGCCGGAGTACTACTGGGACTGCATGTTCCGGCGATTTGACGGGCGGATCTACGTGGCGATCTTCGTCTACCGAGTCACCGCGCCGGGCGGCGAGCCGGTGCCTTTCCGCATGCCGGGCTTGCCCTACGATTTTGTCGGCTCGGTGCCCGATATTGATCCGGCGTTGCCGGCCTTCCCCTTCCGTCTCAGTCTGATCGACGGGGTCGGAACCGGCTGGTCGCCGTTCAGCGACCCCGGCCTCTTTCCCTGGAATATCGCCTACGACGGGGATGACGTTCGCGCACTCCCGATCGTTCCCGGCGCCCTGGCGAACGAACTGGATCTCTCCGACCCGCGCCAGTCCTGGCAGCGATCGCGCCAGTGGATCCTGGATCAGAACATGAACGTTCACCGGGTCACCGGTCGAGAACGCGGTGGTTCGGTTTTCGGTGATCGCCTGGCGATCGATCTGCAGAGCCCGCTGCGTCCGATCAATTCCGGCGCGGTCCGGGCGAGCCAGGGGGTGGACACGACCGACTCCCCGTTCCCGGCGCCGTACACATCCGTCCCGCTCCGTTCGCAGTCGCGCTACTACTACTACGACGATCCGGACTTTGGCGGCCCCGGTCCGACCGGCGCCAACCTCGCCGACAACATGATCGATCGCGGGATCGTCACCGACATCTGGTTCATTCCGAACCAGGTGGAGGATCCCGAGACCGGGCAGGAGTTCACGATCACACCCGTCTACGTCAAGGTGAAGGAGCTGTGATGAAGAGCGAGCACCCATCCCGCGCACGAATTCGTCCCGCCCGTCGCCCCCGCGCGTTCACCATTACCGAACTGCTCGTCGCCGTCGCCGTCCTGATCGCGGTCATCGTCGCGACCGGCACGATCTTCACGACCGCCAGTCGGGTCACCGGCGTCGGTCAGGCCGGGGCCGCGGTTCTGCAGGAGGCGGCGGTCATCGAAGCGCGAATGCGCGAAGACATCCGGAACCTCTCCCGTGACGGCTTCTTTGCGATCCGCCAGGTCGCCGTCCCCAACAACGTCCACGGTCCCGGCCAGCCGCTGCTGAACCCCGCCCTGCCGGAGGATGCCTGGATCCGCGCCGACCAACTCGTCTTCCTGACCGATCAACATGCAACCCAGCAGACCTTCCGGTCCGGACAGGGCTCCAACGTAAAGGGACAGGGGACGGCCTCGCGTGTCTACTACGGTCACGCCTTCCAGCTTCCCAACGCCGCGCCGTACGAACCGGCGTCCGGCGGCCAGAGCGGCGTGGCCGCGGACCCGGCGGGGATCGTCTTCCCGTGGTCGCGCGGCGACGTGCCGATGGTGGAGACGCTCTTTGCCGAGGTGAGCGCCGCACCGGGTGGAGGCGATGGCACCACGATCTTCGGGCGCAGCGCCGCCGGCACGATCGACGGTACCCAGCCCGAAGCGCGGCGCTGGCTCTTCTCGCGCCAGGCCGTTCCGCTGCTCGACGATGATCGCTCCGCGCCGAACAGCAACGCCAAGACCGTCTTCATGAGCCAGAATCTGGTCGCCCGGTCGATCTTCGATGACCGGCCTTTCGGTTCCGACACCGCCCACGAGGTCTTCGGCTGGTCGCGCGAGCTTCGCAACGGCCGGATCGACGCGGCCGCCTCCGGCCTGGAAGAGATTCGCCGGTACATCCGCACCGAAGGGGGGCTGAGCAACCTCGATCCGCGGCCATGGCGCCGGGTGGGTTCCTTCGGCACGCCCTCGAGCCGGGGGCAGCGGGAGCTGATTTCCGAACAGGCCGTTTTCTACCCCCGGGCCGAGCGCACCGCCCCGAGCAGTCTGCGCGTCGACGAGGCGCTGACCAACCACGCGATCGGTTCGGCGGTGAGTTCCGTCCGGATCGAGTGGACGTATGCCGACGGCGTGGGAGAGGTGCGCGACGCGGACGGCGGGTTTGTTGAGCTTGCTTCTGGAGAACCCCTGATCGGCTTCCGCCGTGACTGTTACGATCCGTTCGGCTTCAACGATCTGCCGTGTGTGGAGATCGCGTCGGGGCTCACCGATCCGGAAAACCGCTCGTCCGAACAGCCGTGGTTCGGACTGCCCATCGATGAGCGTCCCGGGGTCTGGAACGGGGCGGGCTTCTACGGGATCGAACATCCCAGCGACGGAGGCGGGCAGCTCCTGCTGCCCGGGGGCGAAAGCTTCTACCGGGACCTCGCCAACTATTTTATACCGGCGACCATCGACCCGCAGAACGTCGAAAGGGTCGGGTTCCTGACCGACCTCTATCCCGGGTTGACCGAGAGCTTCGTCAACCAGCCGATCGTGTACGAGGCGATCTTCGGCTTCAATCAATCCCGGCCCCTTCGATTTCTTGTGGCGAGCGACCTGAATAATCCGACGCTTGTGAGCCAGAAATTCCCGGATACGACCCTCGGCTACACGCCCTGGCCGACCGCGATCCGGGTCACGCTCACCCTGCACGACCCGCGGACCAAGCTGGAGTACGGTCGGAAGGTCCAGTTCGTGATCGATCTGCCCCGGCGGCCGCGAGGATGAGGGCCCGGATGAACGCCCGCCTCATGGTCGCCATGTGAAGCCGCCACTCGATCGCGGCGGGCGTTCCGCGGCGGGGCCGGCGGGATGGAGAGAGTACGGGGAGAGAG
>SLDM01000165.1 GCA_007125255.1 Phycisphaerales bacterium | reverse complement strand
GGGGGCGTGTAAGCGGTCTGGGGGGCTGGCGGCGAAGACCCCAGGGAGGCTCACCGGTGCCGCGGCCTCGCCGACCGTTCCTTTGTGATGTGGTCCAGGCGATTCCCGCGGGCGTCCGTGTCCTGGTACGGATTGGGGCGAAGGACGCCCGATCGCGCGTCCCTTTTCGGAACTTACCACGTCGGCAGAGTGCAATCAGAATCGGCGCGGCGCGACGCACACGACATCCGGAAGACCCCAGAAAATCCGCCCCCCCGCGCCGGCCGGGAACCGGGTTGTCGGGCCGGCCGTTTGACCCTACGCTTTTTGCATGCTCATGACTCGGGAGAATCGTCGTTGAGCCCCGAATCGAGCCGAGGACTGGCCACCAGTCTCGCGCCGGTTCTGGCCGAGGTCTGCGAGAACCGCCTCTCCTCCGTCCACTGGTTCAAGACCGACTGGCAGCGCGGGGGCGCGGCGACGGGGCGGGCCCGGTTCGAAAGCGAGAACGGTTCGCGCGACGTGGTCGTCAAGCTGCCGGTCAATCAGCGCGAGCTCTCCTGGACGAGGCGTCTGCAACCGACCGGCCCGGGCGATGATGATGATGAACCGGTGGTCCCGCGACTCTTCGCTTCCGGGACGGAGCTGAACGGCTATGACCTCGCCTGGATCGTGATCGAACGCTTTCCCTACGGCCCGCTCGGAAGGGCATGGGATGATCACCACGTCAACCGCATGGCGGACGCGATTGCACGATTTCACCGGACCACGTCCACGTTCCCGGTGGATCAGTGCCCCAGTCCCGAGGATTGGCACGGACTGCTGGAAAGAGCCCGCCGGAGCGTGACCGACAACCAGCTCGAGCCGCGGAAACAGTGGCGGCAGGCGCTGAAGATTGTCCACGACCGACTCGACTCCCTGCTGCGGGAATGGCGCTCCCGCGAGATGAACCAGTGGCTGCACGGCGATGCCCACCTGGCCAATGCCATGGCCCGCGAGGAGGGCAACGACTGTCCGGTCGCCCTGATCGATCTCGCGGAGATCCACGCCGGCCACTGGATCGAGGATGCGGTCTATCTGGAACGGCAGTTCTGGGGGCGGCCGGATCTGATGAAACAGCACAAACCGGTCAAGGCCGTCGCCACCGCCCGCAAACACCACGGATTGCCCGTGGAAACGGAGTATCCACGCCTGGCGATGATTCGCCGGACGCTTCTGGCCGCGACCGCCCCGAGCTTCCTGGCGACCGAGGGCTCCCCGAAGCATCTGGAGACGTGTCTGCGCTGGCTGGAGATGGCGCCGAAGGATCTGAAGCTGCCCTGATCGCGCCCGGCCCGCGGGTCGCGCGGCAACGGCCGATCTGCTCACCGGCGCCGGCGCCCGGCGCGCCGGATCATGCGATGGAAGCTTGACGCAGCCCGGCGCGGCTTGGATACTCCAAGGTTCACCCCCTGTCGGCCCATTCCACTCTGCTTCGGGATCGGGCCAGGAGCCGTTCTGATGATGACCGATCCCGTCGTTTCCCGTGATTTCCGTCCCTTTATGCCCACCGCGCTCGTTCGCCGCATCCGGAACGTCGCCGGTGGAGTCGCGCTGGCCGGAGGGCTCTGGCTCAGCGGCTGCGCCGCAACCGAGTCGGCCGAAGCTACGGAGCTGACGGAAGAGCGATCCGAGGCGGCGCAGCCGGAAGAGACCGCGCGAGCGGCGCGGCCAGAGGCCCAATCAGAGGCTCGATCAGAAGCACGAGCAGATGCGTCCCGTCCCTCGCAAGTGAGCCGGCCCACCGCCGCGGAAGCTCGCAACGACGGACGGGCGGACCGCGAGCGGCAGGTCGAGGAAGTCGAACGCCGTTACGTCATCGGTCCGATCACCGCCCGCGAACTCGGCTACCGAATTCAGTGGCAGAACTCGTTCGTCGGTGAGAGGCCGCGAATGATCGAGGTCGAAGGTGACGCCATCTTCGTTCTGGATCGAGAGAACTTCCTGACCCGGCTCGAACGGGACAACGGCCGGCGCGTCTGGCGGCTTCCGGTGGCCGAATCGATTCAGGAGATCTTCGGCGTGACCTACGTTCCGGAGCGGGAACGGGTTTACGTCACCACCGGGGGCGAGATCCTGGTCTTTGATGCGGCCAACGGATCTCAGATCGCCCGCCAGCGACTCGAGCGCATCGTCGGCGCGGCTCCGGTGCGCGTCGGGGATTACTTCCTGTACGGCTCACGTAACGGTCAGCTCGTCTGGCACTCCCACGCGGTGGGGTACCAGTGGCGCAGCTACCAGGTCGCCGGTGCGGTGCGCGTGCCGCCCGTCGTCGCGGACAACGCGGTCGCGGTCGCCGGTTCCGACGGCCGCGTCTCGGTCCATGATCTGCGTTCGACGAATCGGCTCTGGACCAAGCAGCTCCTCGGCCCGGTCGAAGCCAGACCGGCGATCGGTCGCGGCACCGTGTTCGTGGCGGGCACCGACCAGCATCTCTGGGCGTTCGATCTTCTGAGCGGCCGCAGCGTCTGGCGCCACCTCTCGGAGAGCACGCTGAGGGAATCGCCCGTGTACGTGCGGGATCAACTCTTCCAGCAGATTCCCGGTCGCGGACTGGTTCGTTTCGAGCCGCGTCCCGAGCGACCGGATGGTCGGATCCTCTGGGCCTCCCCCGACGTGCGCGGCTCGGTCTTCGTCCACCGGGGTGAACGGATGCTGGTCTGGGATCGGGAGAGCCGCACCATGGCGGTGGTCGATCCGCGGCGCGGCGGCGTGATCTCCGAATCCCGTCTCGACCAGGCGAGCACGCTGGCGACATCCGATCCGCACGGAAGCGAAATCTACGCCCTC
>SLDM01000336.1 GCA_007125255.1 Phycisphaerales bacterium | reverse complement strand
CTGCAGCAGCGCCGCCAGTTCTTTGAACCGTTCGGCCGCCTGGTGCTGGGGGTGCTTCTGCTGCAGGATCTTATGATCATCATCCTGATCGCGGCGATCAGCGGCGGCGAGGACGGCGTGAGCGGCGTGGTCCTGATGACCCTCGCCACCCTCGGGCTGGTGCTGCTGACGTGGGTCTTCATCCGCTGGGTCGCGCCGTGGCTGATCATCCGTCAGAAACTCGATCAGGAGGAACTGCTGCTGGTCGCGCTGGCGATCCTGTTCGGCTTCGTCGGACTCGCCTACTGGATGGAAGTGCCACTGGTGGTCGGGGCATTCTTCGCGGGCGTGGCGCTTTCGAGCTTTCCCGTCAACGGTATCGCCCGCGGGCAGCTCATTTCCCTGAACACGTTCTTCCTGGCGATCTTTTTCGTCTCGCTCGGCGCGATTCTCGTGATGCCGAGCACCGGCGAGTTCGTGTTGATCGCGGCCCTGACAGCGCTGATCCTCTTCGTCACGCCCCTGCTGGTCGTCCTGACCGCCAAGTGGCTCGGCGTGACCACGCGCACCGCCGTCGAGAGCGGCCTCCTGCTCGCGCAGTCGAGCGAGTTTTCCATCGTGATCATCATGCTCGGCGTGGGCGCAGGCGCCCTCGAACCGGGCATGCTCTCGGTGATCGCGCTGGTCACCATCATCACGATGACGCTCACCACGTTCATCGCGACCGATCGGGTGACGTGGATACTCGTGCGCCTTCATCCCTCGGCCCGGAGGGAACTCGATGATCATGATCTGAAGGAACACATCATCATGCTCGGCTGCGGCTCCAACAGCCAGGTGCTGCTCGATCTGCTCCTGCTGCAGAGCCCGCGGGTCGTGGTGGTCGATGAAGATCCCAAAACGGTCGAGAATCTGCGCAGCCGCGGCATCGATGTCGTGCGCGGCGATGGCGCCGATCCGGCGGTTCTCGATTCGGTCGATGCCCGCCAGGCAAGTGTCATCATCTCCACCATCCGCCGCATCGAAGACAACGAACGGATGCTCGGACACGTCGGCAAGGACGTGACGGTCATGGTGCGCGTCTTCAGCGAGGTGGAAGCCAGGCGCATCGAGCGCCGGGGCGGCCTCGCCATCCGGGAAGCGGAAGCCGCCGCCGATGAGTTCCTGGAGTGGTTCCAGGCCCGGTCGGCATGAGCGGCCTGCCCCTGGCTCGCCGCCTGCGCGGGGAAGTCGGTGGAGAGAGTGACGAAGTGACGAAGTGACGGAGTGACGAAGAGGTGGGCGACGTCGGCGAGGATCGTGATTCCGTCATTCGCGCAGAGGCGGAAATCCAGTGGGCGCGCCATGAGCGTTCCGCACACAGAAACCTTCCCGAACACCGAACGCATCCCGCGCGCCGCCATCCCTCCCCCCTCCGTCACTTCGTCACTTCCCCTCCGTGCCTCCGTGCCTTTGTCTTTTTGTACGAATCATCTCTTCTCGCCTATCGTGTCGGCATGGGAGAACCAAACACGACCACTGCCGTCACGCCGGAGTTGCCGAAATGGGATCTCAGCGTGTACTTCCAGAGTCTCGATGATCCTGCGCTCGATGAGGCGATCGGCGCGTTTCAAGCGGGTCTGGATGAAATCGAACGCGTGCTCGATGAACACGCGGGATCGGATGAGGCTGCGAAGCCCGACGAGGCTGCCCCGGCGCTCGAAGCGATCATCAGCCGCTTCAACGCGCTGGGCGATCAGGTGATGCTGCTGCGGTCGTACATTCACGGCCACATCACGACCAATTCCCGTAACGAGCGGGCCCAGGCGCGATACAGCGAGCTTCAGCCGCTCCTGACGCGGTTCAGTACGCTGAACACGCAGCTCAAGGCGTGGATCGGCACGCTTCCGATTGGCTCCCTGATCGAGCGGTCGGAGGTGCTGGAGGGGCATGCCTTCGTGCTTCGGAAGATGAGCGAAGAGGCCTCCAAACTGATGAGCGCTGAGGAAGAGGCGCTGGCAGCCCAGCTCGCCGAGACCGGCGGTACGGCGTGGGCGAGTCTCTACGGCAACTTCAGTTCGCAGATCGAAGTCGAACTGGACGGCGCGGCGCTGCCGATGTCCGCGGTGCGGAACCTGGCCCACGACGCGAACGCGGAGACGCGGCTCAAGGCGTACCGCGCGGAACTCGACGCGTGGCGGGAGAACGAAGTGGTCATCGCCGCCGCGCTCAACAGCATCAAGGGAGAGTCGTCCCTGCTCAACCGCAAGCGCGGCTGGGACGGGCTGCTCAACGAAGCGCTTTTTCGGGCCAACATGGATCGGGCTGCCCTCGATGCGATGATGAACGCGGCCCGCGAGGCGTTTCCCGTCTTCCGCCGGTATCTTCGCGCCAAGGCCCGGCGACTGGGCCACCGCGGCGGTCTGCCGTGGTTCGACCTCTTCGCGCCGGTCGGCGCCCGCGGATCATGGTCGTACGAAGAGGCGATGAGCTTTATCGAGCGGCACTTTCGCGGATACTCGGACAAGCTCGGCGACTTTGCGGTGCGATCGTTTGAAGAGAACTGGATCGACGCCGCCCCCGCCGGAGGCAAGCGCGACGGCGCCTTCTGCATGGGGACGCGGGGTGATGAATCGCGCATCCTCATGAACTTCAAGCCCGCCTTCGGCTCGGTCGCCACCCTCGCCCACGAACTCGGCCACGGTTACCACAATGTCTGCCTGGCCGAGCGCACCCCGCTCCAGCGGCAGACGCCGATGACGCTGGCGGAGACCGCGAGCATCTTCTGCGAGACGATCATCAAGCGGGCCGCGCTGCGCGAGACCGAAGCGGCCGAACAGCTCTCGATTCT
>SLDM01000211.1 GCA_007125255.1 Phycisphaerales bacterium | reverse complement strand
GATCCGCGACGGCCCGGCCGCCTTCGCGGAAACATCTCCACAAAGGCATGACCACGAACGATCTCTCAGATGAAATAGTTTCCCGGAGGCATCTCCGGGTTGCTGCGCAGAGTCAATTCCGCCTTGGGAGCGCGAACCACGTGACCGGGCGGTACGGAACTGGTGAGAAACACCCCGCCGTTGACGACCGAACCCGCGCCGATCACGGTGTCCCCGCCGAGAATGGTCGCCCCGGCGTAGACCGTCACGTGATCCTCCAGCGTGGGGTGCCGCTGCACACTCCGGAGATACTCGCCCATCTCGTTCTTCGGGAAACTCTTCGCCCCGAGCGTGACGCCCTGGTAGACCTTGCAGTGTTCGCCGATGCGCGTGGTTTCACCGATGACCACGCCCGTGCCGTGATCGATGAAGAAGGAGTTTCCGATCCGCGCGCCGGGGTGAATGTCGATGCCGGTCTCGGAGTGGGCGTATTCCGCCATGATGCGCGGAATCAGCGGCACGTCGAGCCGGTAGAGCTCGTGCGCCAGCCGGTACACGCTCAACGCGCGGAGGCCCGGATAGCAGAAGATCGTCTCATCGGTATGTCGGGCGGCGGGATCGCCGTCGTACGCGGCCTGCACGTCGAGACTCAATCTCCGCCGCACCTCCGGCAGGGCGGAGATGAATGACGTCACGATCGCCCCGGCCCGGGTATCGCACTCGACGCTGCGGCCGTTGCGGCCGGGATCTTCATGATCGATCGACTGCTCGTAGCGCAAGGCGCGGGCCACCTGCTCAAACAGCCGATAACTGACCTCGTGGACGACCGAGGAGACGTGGTTGCGGAGCGTGTGGTCGGAAACCTCACGCGGCCCGAAGAACCCCGGAAAGAGCAGCCAGTCCAGCCGCTCGATCACCTGGAGGATGACCTGCCGGTCGGGCAGATGAGCGGTCGAGAGGTGCCGCGTTCTCGCATCCGAGTGGATCGATCCGGTGACACGGTCAATGGCCGTTTCCAGCGCCTGCGGAGAAACGGGTGAAGTTGACCCCAAAATGGGTTCGAATGAGTCCATACGTTCTGTATAGTAACGGCTGTGCACGCGTTTTTCGCCCGTAGGCGAAGAGACGCGGAGGAAAACAGGAAACGGATCGGCCGGTTCGGCTGGTCTCTTCGAGGAATCCCGCTGCTGGAGTCAATGAGAAATGTCACACGGTAAGCTGTATCAGAGCATCGTCGAGACGTGCTTCAACACGCCCATGGTCCGCTTGCGGCGGGTAGTGCCGGATGATCACGCGGAGGTCTACCTGAAGCTGGAATACTTCAACCCGATGGCCAGCGTGAAAGACCGGATCGCCGAAGCCATGATCGGGGCGGCGGAGAAAGAAGGCAAGATCAACGCCGACACCGAGATCATCGAGCCGACTTCCGGCAATACCGGCATCGCGCTTGCCTTCGTCTGCGCCTGCCGGGGGTACAAGCTCACCCTCGTGATGCCCGAATCGATGAGTATGGAACGGCGGGTACTGCTCCGCTCGCTCGGTGCGAAGCTCGTTCTGACCCCCGCCGCCGAAGGCATGTCCGGCGCGGTGCGCAACGCCACCGAGCTGGTCGAGAAGACCCCCGGCTCGTGGATGCCGCAGCAGTTCGACAACCCGGCCAACCCCGAGATTCACGAGAAGACGACGGGACCGGAGATCTGGGAAGACTCCGGCGGCAAGATCGACATGATCGTCTCCGGCGTCGGTACCGGCGGCACGATCACCGGCGTGACGCGGTACATCCGCACCGCCGACCGCAACCCCGAGTTCGAAGCGATCGCCGTTGAGCCCGCCGCCTCGCCGGTGATCTCCGGCGGCAAGCCCGCCCCGCACAAGATCCAGGGCATCGGCGCCGGTTTCATTCCCAGGAACCTGGATACCGATCTGGTCAGCGGCGTCGAGCTCGTCAGCAACGAAGATGCCTTCGAGATGGCGCAGCGACTGGCCAAGGAAGAGGGCATTCTCGGCGGCATCTCAACCGGCGCGAACGCCTGCGTCGCCGCCCGCATCGCCGCCCGGCCCGAGAACAAGGGCAAGCGCATCGTCACCATCGGCTGCAGCTTCGGCGAACGCTACCTCTCCACGCCGCTCTTCGAAGGATTGTGGAATTGACAGAAAGGCACGAAGGCACGAAGGCACGGAGGCACGGAGGCACGAAGGGAAAGTGACGGAGTGACGAAGCGGGTGGAAGACATCGACTTCCCTCTGCCCCTTCGTCGCTCCGTCACTTCGTTGCTTTCTGCAGGGTTCCACTGCCAGCGAGCGCAGCGAGTCGGCAGTGCGGGCGTCAACCGGGTGTCGTTGTCGGTAGGGTGATCCTCGTTCCATCTCGCACGGCCGACTCCCTGCGGCCCTCCGGCCGTGGAACCCGGTCTTCTGCGCGCGGGACGTTCACGGCGCGCCCCCCGGATTCCAGCTTTCGCGGGAATAACGGAATCAGGACTCTCAACGGCGCCGGCCGCTCCACCCCTCCGTGCCTTCGTGCCCTCGTGCCTCTCCTTCGTCACTCCGTCACTTTCCTTCCATCACTCCCCCTCCGTGCCTTCCTTTCCCGAACACACATTCCAGTATCACATCCCGCACCGCCGTACAGGGCAGACGTTCCGGTCGATCGCGCAGCGTGCCGCTCGGGGTCATCATCAACGGGCCGCGGTCGGGGGGCAGGTCGGTCCGGCCGTGGGTGCCCATCACGAGCGTGTCATCCAGCGGGATCACATCCATCAGCGTGCGGAATCCAAGCTTCTTCCGCGCCAGCTTGATCGCCAGCTTCAGTTTCGGCGCGCGAATCGCCGGATCGATGAACAGTTCCACCGGGTCGTATCCCGGTTTGCGGTGAATGTCCACACACCGGGCGAAGTCCGGCGCGCGGGCGTCATCCTGCCAGTAGTAGTAGCTGAACCACCGGCCCGGCTCCGCGATCAGGACGAGATCGCCCGCGCGGTCGTGGTCGATTCCGAACGCACGCTGCGCTCCCCGGTCAAGCGCGTGGGCAACCCCCGAGACGGCGCCGAGCAGGTTCCGGTACCGTTCGATCTCCTCCGTACGCTTCACGTACACGTGCGCGATCTGGTGGTCCGCCACGGCAAAAGCGCGGCTTGCGCCGGCGTCGAGCAGTTCCAACCCCTCTTCCTCGCGGATGGCGATCGACCCTTCATCGCGAAGGATGCGATTCAGATGCACCGCGCTCGTCGCCGTCTCGATCCCGTACTCACTGACAAAGAGAAGTCGGGTGCCGCGCGGCTCGAAGAACCGGATCAGGTCACCCGCGACCCCGTCGATCTCCGTCACGGCGTCGCGGCTTCGCGCATCCTCAGGGCCGAACTTCTGCAGCGCGTAGTCCAGGTGCGGCAGGTAGATGAGCATCAGGGTCGGATCGTGCTTCTGGTGCACGATCATGCTCGCCTCCGCGATCCACCGGCTCGACCGGATCGATGACATCGGCCCCCAGAAGTTGAAGAGCGGGAAGCGGCCGAGTTCGGACTGCAGCATCGGCCGCAGATCCGCGGGGGCGGTGTAACAGTCCGGAATCTTGCGGCCGTCGGCCTTGTAGATCGGTCGCGGGGTGACGGCGTAGTCGACCGCTGCGTACATGTTGTACCACCAGAACATGTTCGCACAGGTGAACGAACCATCGCGCTGCCGCGCGGTTTCCCAGACCTTCTCCCGGTGCACGAGATGGTTGGACTGTTTCCAGAACTGGATCTCCGCCATCTCACGGTTGTACCAGCCATTGCCGACGATCCCATGCTCCCGCGGCACGCCGCCGGTCAGCATCGAGTACTGCACCGAGGTCGTGACGGCCGGCAGGGTCGGCTCCAGGGTGCGCAGCTCCCCTGCATCCCGAAACGCCGCCAGATGAGGGGACCACGCTCCGATCAGTGACGGCGTCAGCCCGACGATGTTGATGAGAACCGTGGGGTTCATGGGGGAATGGTAGGGAAAAGGCACGAATGGAAAGTAACGAAGTGACGGAGGGGCGGAAGGGCGGAGGGGCGGAGGGGTGATCAGCAGGGTGCCACTGCCAGCGAGCGCAGCGAGTCGGCAGTGCGAGATGGAAGGACGATCACCGGACCGAAGTGTGACGGACAGGTGGAGTAAGGCACGGAGGGAAAGTAACGAAGTGACGGAGTGACGAAGGGAAGGCACGGAGGCACGAAGGGGCTTTCCGGTCTTACGTTCCGCTGATGCGGCGATGGGCGAGGAGGGTCACGATGAAGAGGGCCAGCGCGAGGGCCGCCATGCCGCGCTGTTCGAGCAGCGCCAGGTAGAACGCATCGATCAGGCAGATCGCGGCGAGCATGCCCATGACCGCGGCGGGCAGGCGCGGCGGGTGGAGCAGGAGGTGCCGCTGATTGAAGACGAGCCAGCCGATCAGGATCAGTCCGGAGAGGATGACCGCCTCGACCTGCTGCTGGGGGAAGATGAAGAGTGCCGGCGCGATTGCGATGAGAATCATCGTCATGGAGAGCCGGCGGCTGCGGCCGAGCCGGTTGGCCGCTTCGCCGCGCGCGACCACGGTGACCATGATGATGTAGATCGTGATCGCGAGGGCCATCGGCGCGATGAGGTCCGGCGGCAGTTCAGGCGTGATCGCCAGGGCGGCGGTGAGATAGACCAGTCCGCGCGCGAGGCCCATGAACACGATCGAGATCGCCAGCCGGTGGTGCAGCAGGTCGTAGAGCACGATCGCGGTGAGCAGGCCGAGGGAAGCCAGACCGGCGGCGGGCGCCGCGAGAAAGCACGCGATCAAACCCAGCGCGAAACAGCCGAGGATGAAGACCAGCGCGCCGCGCCGCGTGATGCGACCGGAGGGGATCGGCCGTTCGGGCCGGTGGCGGCGATCGTGCTCGACATCGGCGAGGTCGTTGAGGGCCATGCCGCCGATATAGAAGCAGGCGATGCCGATCATGAGCCGGATGGTCGTGTCGATCGGCCACGGCTCGCCGGTCACGCTCAGGCCGATCGCGAGGCCGACGAGCACGTTGCTCAATGCGGTCGGAAGGTTCGACAGCCGGGCGAGTTGGGCGTAGTCACGGATCGTTGACATGCCTCAATCGTCCTCGTCCTCTCCGGCGGCGCGCTGACTTCTGCTGCCCGGGGTGCCGAACGCTTCCGCGGCCCACGCGAGTTCCCGGGCGATATCCTCGGCGAGTTCGCCCTTGCGGTGCGCTTCGGGAAGGACATCCCACGCGTAGGTTTCGACTTCGAGGTGGTGAATGTCGGGATGCTTCTCGAGCAGCTCGGCGCACGTGCGGAGCGTCTCCTGCGTGGTGTTGAGCATGCCGAGTGACCGGCAGAAGATCGGCACGTGAAAATGCACGCGCCACTCCCCCGCCGGCGCTGCATCGCCGGCGAGCGCATCGGGCAGGTCTTCGTGAAAGGTCATTTCGCCGCGGTCGCTCCTGATCATCGTCTGGTGGAGATACCGTTCCTCGCCGAAGTGGCGCAGTTCCTCCAAGGCGGCGGCACGGTCGGTCTCACCGAGGGCATCAAAGTCGATGGCGACGGCGGAAGAGAGCTGCACCTTGCCGATCTTGGCGTTGATCGCGGCGTAGCGCTCGAAGATGTCGCGTTGATCCTCGAACATGACCGCGGCGTGGCAGACATCGTGACAGATGCGCACGTGCCGGCGGGCGAGCTTGGAATCCGGGTGGGAGAAGATGTACCGCCGAAGGAACGCGACGACATCTTCGCTGGTCTGGAGCAGACAGCCCGGCTCGGGTTCGAGATCGAGGTGAATGAGTTTCTGCTGTCGATGTTCGAGTTCGGCGAGCATTTTCACCATGTCATGCAGCAGCGACGCGGCGGCGTGCAGATCGGTGGCGTCCTTCAGCTTGCCCCAGCCGATGGGCAGGGTGGAGATGCTGCCTTCTTCATCGTGATCGATGAGCTCGCTGAGGATCAGGATGAGATCGCGCGTGTAGTTCAACCGCGCGAGGTCCGACCAGCGCGGTGAGTAGACGCGGTGTTTGACGACGGGTTGATGGAAGTCGCCCCAGGGGAAGCCGTTAAGGGTGAAGACGCGCAGGCGGCGTTCATCGAGCCAGTCGCGGAAGCGCGAGAGCTGGCCGGAATCGACGAGCGACCGGGCGGCTTTGGCCGAGAGCCAGAGCCCGATCGGCAGCGGTTCATCGTCGCGGCAGACCAGGTCGCGCACGCGGGTCGCGTGGCGGTCGAGATTGGCCTTGGTCTCTTCGAGGGTTGCCCCGGCGTGGACGTTCGTGCAGTAGCCGAGCACGCGCTCGGAGGAGGGCGTGGCCTGGTGGCGGGTCCGCCGCGGGGCCGGGGTGGGTTCAGCCATGCGTGGAGAATTTACTCGACTGGCTGAGAAACGTCAGGGGATTCCGGTAACTGATCGTCTCGATCGTCTCGTCGGTGTGCCCGCGACGCTTCATTTCCACGCGGCACTTGGGCACGCTGAGCGGATCGCTGATGCCCCAGTCGCCGGCGGAATTGATCCACAGCCGTTCCGTGCCGTACATCTCGATGATGTCCGCAGCGCGTTGCGGCGTGCATTTCGTGTCGGGATAAAGCGTCATCCCGGCCCAGAAACCGTTGTCCAGCACCAGTTTCGCGGTATGCTCCTCGACGTGGTCGATGAGAATTCGGCCGGGGTCGAGGTTCGTATTGCGCTTGATCGCATCGATGATGAGCCTGGTGCCCTTGAGTTTGTCTTCCAGGTGCGGCGTGTGGATGAGAATGAGCTGATCGAGCTGCTGGGCGAGCCCGAGGTGTTCTTCGAAGATGGTCAGCTCGTTCTTCGAGTTCTTGTTGAGCCCGATCTCGCCGATGCCGAGCACGTTGGGCCGATCGAGAAACTCGGGGATGAGCGTCATGACCTCGCGGGCGAAGCCGGGATCTTCCGCTTCCTTGGGGTTGATGCAGAGCCAGCAGTGATGCCTGATGTTGAACTGGGCCGCCCGGGCCGGTTCGTACTCGGTGAGCTGCCGAAAATAGTCGTAGAACCCCTTCGGCGAGGAGCGGTCGTAGCCGGCCCAGAACGCCGGTTCGGTGATGGCGACGCACCCGGCCTGGGCCATGCGGGCGTAGTCATCCGTGGTGCGGCTGACCATGTGAATGTGCGGGTCGATGTAGGGCATGGATGACGGGACAACAAGTGGCAGAAAGGAGGTTCCAGGAGTCCGGTCTCAGGTGCGGGAGACCGGCGGCACGCCGAGCGCCCCCTGCATCGGGGCCTTCTCGATCGGCTGCTCGGTCATGTCGCTGAAGTGTTCCTGAATGCGGCGGGCCCGTTCGGGGCCGTCTTCCCTGAGGATGCGCAGCGCTTTACGCAGCGCCGCAACACGAAAGTCTTCGCCCGCCGCACCACCACGATGACCTTCATCATCGGCCGGCGCCCGATCATAACGGTCGAGAAACGCGGCGATGTCGAGCAGCTTCGCCCGGTGCTCCATGAAGTAGAGATCGACAACCTGAGACTTCGTCGCGGGACAGTCGATGGCGTACCGGCTCATTTGCAACTCCCGAGGCTGGATGGTGATTCGCATAGATCGCGTGGCGGGTGACAATTGAACGTCGGGCCCGAACCGACACTTCGTCAACATCACTTCAACACCGCAACGTCGCGCCCAAAGATTCGTTCGGCACCTTCACCCCTCCGTGCCTTCCCTTCGTCACTTCGTTACTCCGTCACTTTCTCTCCGTGCCTCCGTGCCTTCGTGCCTTCGTGCCTCCCCCAAAATCACCTGACCGACAGCGTCGGCTGCACGTACTGGCCGGACATCGTGGCGATGGAGACCTGGCTGGCGAGGTTCTTGCACACGCGATCGATCTCTTCACCGAGCGCGGGATTCGAATTCCAATTCTCCCGCGGGGTGCCGGCGTCGCAGTTGGCGCGGAGGTCCATGTTGATCGGGATCCCGCCGAGATACGGCAGGTTCATCGCCTGGGCGAGCATCTCCGCCCCACCCCGGCCGAAGATGTCGTACTCCTTCCCGTCATCGCCGATAAAGTAACTCATGTTCTCGACCACACCGAGAAGGGCGACGCCGAGTTGCTGGAACATGCGTACCGCCCGTCGGGCATCGTCCTGGGCGACCTGCTGCGGCGTACAGACGATCACCGCACCGGTCAGTGGCAGCAGTTGCGACAACGTCAGCGGCACATCACCCGTCCCGGGGGGGAGATCAACGATCAGGTAGTCCAGCTCTCCCCAGTCGGTCTGCGTCGCAAGCTGTTTGAACGCACCGTGCGCCATCGGGCCGCGCCAGATCAACGCCTTGTCGCGTTCGACGAGCTTGCCGATGGTCATCGCTTTGATGCCGTGGACGTCAAAGGGATGGAGAATGTTGCCGCGGGCGGTCGGCTGAATGTCCTCCAATCCGAGCATCGTCGTCATCGACGGGCCGTAGATGTCGCCATCGAGGAGGCCGACCTTCGCGCCGAACCGGGCGAGACCGACCGCCACGTTCACCGCCACGGTGGACTTGCCGACGCCGCCTTTGCCCGCGCCGATCGCGATCACATTTTTGACGTTGGGCAGCGGCGTGCCGCGATCGCGCGTCTTTTCGTTGGGCGAGCGCACATCGGCGGTGAACTCGACGTCAATACTGGCCACCGGCTGGCCGGTCTCTTCTCCCTTGGCCCGGATCGCGGCCTCAATGTCGCTGCGGATTTTATCTTTCATCGGACACGCCGGCGTGGTCAGTTCGATCACGGTGCTCACGGCATCGCCATCCACGCTCACATCCTTGACCATGTTGAGCGTGACGAGATCCTTGTGCAGGTCCGGATCCTGCACCGTGGCGAGGGCATTCTTGACATCCTGGGCGCTGAGCGGCATGGAATCGGGCTCCGTTTCGGGAACGACGGGAACGATCTCAATGAATTCGCGAACGCGCGATCATAGGCAGAACCATCGGCTTTCGCACCCCGAAAGCCGGCGCGATCCATCGGAGCGGGCAGACAACGACGGAATCGGTGCACACATTCGCTCGAATCCGCAACTATCATCCATCATCATCGAATCCAGAAACCGGCAGAGGTGATTCATGCAGCGCGATCAGATGATCGACCGGCTCGACGGCCGAAGCGAACCGTGGGATATGCTCGTGATCGGCGGCGGCGCGACCGGTGCGGGGATCGCCGTCGATGCCGCCTCGCGCGGCTACGCCGTCCTGCTCGTCGAGCAGCACGACTTCGGCAAGGGCACCAGCAGCCGCAGCACGAAACTCGCCCACGGCGGCGTGCGCTACCTCGAACAGGGCAACGTCTCGCTCGTCATGGAAGCGCTCAAGGAGCGCGGCCTCATGCGCCGGAACGCCCCCCACCTCGTGCGCGAAGTACCGTTCATCGTCCCCAACTACGTCTGGTGGGAAGCGCCGTTCTACGGTTTCGGGCTGAAGATCTACAGCATGCTCGCGGGCAAGTACGGCTTCGGGCCGTGCCAACGTCTCTCCCGGGACGAGACGCTCAGGCGCCTGCCGACGATCCGGACCGAGGGTCTGCGCGGCGGGGTGGTCTACTACGACGGTCAGTTCGATGATGCGCGGATGCTGATCAGTCTGATCGCCACCGCCGCCGAGCAGGGCGCGACGGTGATCAATTACATGCACTGCGCTGCCTTGAAGCGCGAGGATGACGGCTTCATCTCCGGGGCAGTGCTGCACGACAACGAATCCGGCAGAGAGTACGAAGTCCGCGCGAAGGCGGTCATCAACGCCACCGGCGCGTACGCCGACGGCGTGCGCAGGCTCGCGGCGGATCGCGACGAAGAGTTTCAGCCCATCATCGCCCCGAGCCAGGGGATTCACCTCGTCTTCGATCGTTCGTTCCTGCCCGGTGACTCGGCGATCATGGTCCCCCACACCCGCGACGGGCGGGTGATGTTCGCGATCCCCTGGCACGGACACGCGCTCGTCGGCACGACCGACACCGCGCTGAAGGTGGCGCCGCTCGAGCCCGTCCCCATGGCAGAAGAGATCGAGTTCATTCTCACCACCGCCGGGCAGTACCTCGAGAAATCCCCCACCGAGTCGGATGTCCTCAGCATGTTCGCGGGGATTCGGCCGCTCGTAAAGTCGGGTGATGGCAACAACACCGCCGCGCTGTCACGTGATCACACGATTCACATCGATCACTCCGGCCTGATCACGATCGCCGGGGGCAAGTGGACGACCTACCGCAACATGGCGCAGGACTGCGTCGATCAGGCCGCGACGCTCGGCCGGCTGGACGAAAAGGAATGCGTGACCAAACGATTGAACATCCACGGTTTTCATTCACACGCCTCGAAGTTCGGGCCGCTGGAAGTCTACGGCTCGGATGCGCCGGAGATTCTGCGCCTGGCGAAGAACGATCCGGCATTGGCCCAACAACTCCACGCCGACCTGCCCTACATCCAGGCGCAGGTGCTCTGGGCGGTGCGCGAGGAGATGGCGCGTTCGGTGGAAGACGTTCTGTCACGCCGGCTCCGCGCGCTACCGCTCAACGCCCGCGCGGCCTGGTCGATGGCGGAACCGGTCGCGGAATGTCTCGCGGAGGAACTGGGACGATCTCCGGCCTGGAAGGACGATCAGCTCGCGGCGTTTCGCAGGTTGTGCGAAGCATCGCTGCCGTGCGCCTTGATCGCGTAGTGCTGCTCCGCAAGTTTCGTCGTGATACCTACCTGAGATCAAGGGGCCTCTCCAGCACCCGGAACACCGGCCATTCCGGGCTCAAGGTAACGCGGCTCACAGTCGCTTCATCAGCATGATTTCGAGCGGCTCCGGGGGCAGCAG
>SLDM01000411.1 GCA_007125255.1 Phycisphaerales bacterium | reverse complement strand
TGCGTTGATGTGAGGCGAGGAAATGGAGCGACGCAGGGACGGAGCGACGAAGCGACGAAGGGCGAGATGGCCCAGCGGCCGTCACTGACCGCTTTCGTCCCACGTGCCTCCACCCCTTCGCGCCTCCGTCGCTCCGTCGCTTCGTCGCTTCCCTTCCCTTTCTCCCAACTCCCGATTCACTGCTTTCTCCCTTCCGCCGATAAGCTTTTTTGGGCGGGGAAGCTAGAATGGTGGGCTTTCATGGCCGGAGCCAGTGCGCTAGGCCGGGACGGTGCGCGGCGCCCCCGGGGCGCAGCCGGACGCCAGACTGAAGAATTGACCGCAAGCACAGGTATATCAATGAGTAACGCCGATCATCCCGGCCCGCAGACGGATCTCTCGGTCAACGGGTGGAACAGCGAATACGTCGATGAGCTCTACCGGCGGTGGTCGGTCGATCCCGAGTCGGTCGATCGGGACTGGCAGCAGTTCTTCCGCGGCTTCGACCTCGGCTATCGGGTGCCGACCGAAGAGGATGAGGCGGCTCCCGCCGCCGGCCAAGTCCAGGTCGCCCACTCCGGCCAGGGCCGTGTCGATTCGCTCATCTATCACTTCCGCGACATCGGCCACTTCGCGGCCGATCTCGATCCGCTCGGCACGAAGCGGCCCTTCCCGGAAAACCTCGAACTGAAGTCATTCGATCTGGGCGAAGGCGATCTGGACCGGATGTACGACCCGGGCGTCCTGCCGCTGGGCCAGTCCGCCGCCCTGCGCGAAATCATCCAGTTGCTGGAAGAGACCTACTGCCGCCACATCGGCCCGGAGTACATGCACATCCAGGACCGGGAGAAGCGGCGCTGGCTGCAGAGCATGATGGAGCCGACGCGCAATCGGCCGGATCTGCCCAAGGCCCGCAAGATGCGCATCCTCAGCGATCTCATCGAAGCCGATGCCTTCGAGAACTTCCTCAACACGCGCTACCGCGGCAAGAAGCGCTTCGGACTCGACGGCGGGGAGTCGCTGGTTCCCATGCTCAACGAGATCATCGAGCGCGGCCCGCACCACGGCGTGGTCGAATACACGCTCGGCATGGCGCACCGCGGCCGGCTGAATGTCCTCGCCAACATCATGAACAAGACCTACGACCAAATCTTCACCGAGTTTGAAGAGGCCTGGACGGAGGACTTCCTCGAAGGTGGCGGGGACGTGAAATATCACCGCGGCTATTCGAGTGACCACACCACCACCGAGGGCAAGCCGATCCGGCTCACGCTGTCTCCGAACCCTTCGCACCTGGAATTCGTCAATTCCGTCGTGCTCGGCCGTGCCCGCGCCAAGCAGCGCATCGGCCGGGATACGGAACGCAAGAAGGTCGTTCCCATTCTCATGCACGGCGACGCCGCCTTCCCCGGCCAGGGGATCGTTGCGGAATGCTTCAACATGGCGCGTCTGAACGGCTACGACGTCGGCGGCACGATTCACATCGTCATCAACAACCAGATCGGTTTCACCACCAACCACAGCGATCTCTTCAGCGGCAAGTACTGCACGGACATCGCCAAGATGATCGACGCGCCGATCTTCCACGTGAACGGCGATGACCCCGAAGCGTGCGCCTGGGTCGCGCAGCTTGCCCTGGAATACCGCCAGCTCTTCAAGAGCGATGTCGTGATCGACATGTGGTGCTTCCGCAAGTTCGGTCACAACGAGGGCGATGAGCCGACGTTCACCCAGCCGGTGATGTACGAGCGCATCAGGAAGCACGAACCGGTGATGAAGCAGTACGTCAAGCAGCTCATCAACGAAGGGCACATCACCCAGAAGGAAGCGGATCAGCTCTACAAGGATCTCAGGAAGAAACTGGACGAATCGCAAACGCGCACGAAGGAACAGCCGGTCAATCCGCAGGTGCGTGCCTTTCAGTCAGGCTGGGAGAATCTCTCCGCCGAATACACCGATGACCTCGCGCCGACCGGCGTGTCCAAAGACGACCTGGTCAAGGTTGCCGAGTCACTCGGCCGCGTTCCCGACGGGTTCAACGCCCACAAGAAGCTCGGCAAGCTGCTCGACTACCGCAAGGGCGCCGTCGACAACGACGATCCGCTCGACTGGGGCATGGGCGAAATGCTCGCCTACGGCACCCTGCTGAAGGAAGGCCATCCGATCCGGCTCACCGGTCAGGACTGTGAGCGCGGGACGTTCAGCCACCGGCATGCGGTCCTGTTCGATACCGAAACCAATGATGGGTACATCGCCCTCAACCATATCGATGAAGATCAGGGCCAGCTCTGCGTGCACAACAGCCCGCTGACCGAGAGTGCGTGCGTCGGGTTCGAGTACGGCTATTCCTTGGGCGATCCGCACATGCTGATCATCTGGGAAGCGCAGTTCGGCGACTTCGCCAACGGCGCCCAGGTGATCATCGACCAGTTCATCGCCTCGGCCGAGGCGAAGTGGCAGCGCTGGTCGGGGCTCGTCCTCTTTCTGCCGCACGGCTACGAGGGCCAGGGGCCGGAACACTCCTCCGCGCGTCTGGAACGTTTTCTGACCCTCTGCGCCCAGAACAACATGCAGGTCGCCTACCCCACCACGCCGGCGCAGCACTTCCATCTGCTCCGGCAGCAGATCAAGCGCAACTTCCGCAAGCCGCTCATCGTCATGACCCCCAAGAGCCTTCTGAGAAATCCGAACGCCACCAGCCGCGTCCAGGATCTGGTCGAGGGCACCTTCCAGCGCGTGATCGACGATGCCGCGGTCGGGGAGCCCGGGAAGATCGACCGCGTCGTCTTCTGCTCCGGCAAGGTCTACTACGATCTCATCAAGCACCGGGAAGAGG
>SLDM01000421.1 GCA_007125255.1 Phycisphaerales bacterium | reverse complement strand
GAGGGCACATCATCGCGGTGGCGACCGAAGGCGATGAGGAGATCGGCCGCCTCTGCGAAGAGGTCTTCTACGTTCCGGACGTTCCCGAACCGCTGCAGCCGATGGTGACGGTGGTGCCGCTGCAACTGATGGCGTACCACGCGGCGGTCCTGCGGGGCAAGGATGTCGACAAGCCGCGCAACCTCGCCAAGAGCGTAACCGTGGAGTAGGGCAGAGTAACGAAGTGACAAAGTGACGGAGTAACGAAGTGGGTGAGCCGCCAGTCTGGTGCCTTCATTCTTCCAGCTCGTCACTCAGTCGCTTCGTTGTTCCTTCGTCAACCTACGACTCGCGTCCCCTGCGGTGAAACGCCTTCCCGGCCAGAACTGGTCAGGAACTCGCTCTATCCGATGGTCGCGATGACCTTCAGTTCCACCGCGATCGGGGTCGGCAGCGCGCCGACTTCGATGGTCGTACGGCTGGGGTTGGGTTTGCCCTCGCCGGCGAAGTACTCGGCGTAGACGCCGTTGAACGACTTGAAGTCATCCTTCATGTTCGTCAGGAAGACGAGTACGTCGACGATGTTCTCCCACGAAGAACCGGCATCCTCAAGCACCGCGCGGACATTGTCGAAGCAGGAGCGGCACTGCGCTTCCACGTCGTAGTTGGCGATCGATCCGTCGGGAGCAAGCGTGACGCCGGGGATCTCCTTCGCGCCGCGCCGGCGCGGCCCGACGCCCGAGAGAAAGAGGAGGTTCCCGACGCGCCGGGCGTGTGGGTACGCCCCGACCGGCTCCGGCGCCCGATCTGAAACTAGCTGATCCTTGGACATGATTCTTCTCCCAGATGATGATGATCTCTGGCCCGATCCGCCACGACCAGGCCCTCTCGAGAAAGCCCCGGCTGCGCCACTTCACGGCGGCGCGTCAACTGAGCAGCCAGGCCAGGACGGCGAACACCCCGAGTACGAGCACCCCGAGAACCAGGCACGCCAGGACCAGCAGGAGCCGCTCCTGGCCCAGGGCGCGATTCCGGGCATCGGCGTAGGGAACGTTCGAAAACGAAATCAGATTGTAAAGCGGCACGAAGGTGTTCGGGAACAACCGGTGCAGAAGCTGCTCCACCTTCTTCTTCAGCAGGAACCGTTTCGAGCCGACCTTGTCCCGCATTTCGATGAAGTTCTCCATCGCCATGTCCGCGATCGCATCGGCATGGTGCTTGCGGCTCATCGTGAAGGTCTCCAGCACGATGTCCCAGTGCGGCGCGTGCCGATCGAAGAGACCGTTGAGGATGCGGCAATCCTCGAAGGCGGCGTTCATGCCCTGACCGTAGAACGGGACGATCGCGTGGGCCGCATCGCCGAGAATGACCACTTTGTCCCGGTGATGCCATGGAAAACACTTGATCGTGACGAGCGAACTCGTCGGATTCTTCATGAAGTCTTCCTTCAGCGTGGGCATCAGCGGCACCGCATCGGGAAAGTGCTCTTCGAAGAACGGGACCACATCGTGTTCGGTCAGGATCGACTCGAAGCTCACCTTCCCGCGGAAGGGCCAGAAACACGTGCAGGTGAAGGTGCGATCCTGGTTCGGCAGGGCGATCATCATGTACCCGCCGCGGGGCCAGATATGCAGGGCATTCGGATCCATCGCAAAGCCGTCAAAGCTCTTGCCCCCGAAATCGGGAATCCGGTCGGCCGGCGGGATCGTCAGTTCCTTGTAGCCGTGCTCCGGATAGTGCTGGCTGTAGTTGAACCGGTCGCTCTTCTGCATCTGCGCGCGGACCGCGGAGAACGCGCCGTCCGTGCCGATGATCAGGTCCGGCTTCACCTCCTCGAACATGCCGCGATCGGATGCTTCAAAGACCGCCATCGGCTGGTCCAGATCGACGCTCACGCACCGCCGATCAAAGTGCAGCGTGACATTCTCGTGCGCGTCGGCCGCATCGAGGAGCGTGAGGTTCAGGTCGCTGCGGCTGACCGAGTTGATGGCTTCTTCGGGATTCGCGCTGTACGGCTGGAAGGTCAACTCCGAATCCACGCCGTGCATGATGCGACCGTGCATCGGGATCGCCTGTTCGAGGACGCGCTCGGCGAGATCGACCTGTTCCAGCGCGGTGATGCCGCGTGTTGAGAGCGCCAGGTTGATCGAGCGGCCGCCGATGAATCCCCGTTCCCGCGGATCCGATCTTCGCTCATACACGCTGACACGGTAGCCCCGGCGCCCCAGCGAACACGCCAGCAGCGAGCCGGCCAGTCCCGCGCCGGTGATCAGAATGTGGTTTGACGATGGATCGTGTCCGGACATGGGGGCCAAGTGTATCGAATCACGCAAAATTGGTGTGGATGATTGGCGTGGCTATCATCCATAAGAGTCGGTCCCACCGTACTATCAGCAGTTCGACAGTTCCCATTGATGGATTCACGTGAAGGAGCGAACAGGATGCCTGATCGAGATGCGTACGTCGAAAAATTCAAGGCTCAGATTGACCAGTGGAACGCGGATATCGAGAAGCTCGAAGCGAAGGCTCGGGAGGCCCGGGCCGACGCGAAAATCGAGCATGAAAAGAAGCTCAAGGAAGCCCGAGCCAGGCGCGATGCAGCGCAGGGGAAGCTGGATGAATTGAAGTCCGCCAGCGGGGAGGCGTGGGAAGATGTCAAACAGGGAGCCGAGCGGGCGTGGAGCGCGTGCCGGGAAGCCGTGGACAACGCCGCCGCTCGATTCAAATCATGAGTGAATCATCAGACGAAAAGAAAAAACAGTCCGCGGAGTCCGGCGGCGATGTCGATGCCTTCCTCGCCGGCGCAACCTTCGCCGTGGTCGGCGCCTCCGGCGAT
>SLDM01000168.1 GCA_007125255.1 Phycisphaerales bacterium | reverse complement strand
GTCATGCCGCCGATCAGACGATGAATCAGGCGCTGCTGCACTTCGCCTTCAACACCGCCTTCACCGCCGGCTGCTGGGCCAAAGACTTCTATCGACGCAAACGAGACGAAGGCAAAGCCCACTACACCGCCTTACGCTGCCTCGCGCAACGCTGGCTGAAAATCCTCCATCGCATGTGGAAAGACCGCGTCGCGTACAACGAACAACTCCATCGCAAGAACCAACAACAAACCGAAAATCAACCAATCTCAACCACACCCGCTTGACATACACAGTCCGAGCGCGACCGTCACCCCCCGGCCAAGGACGGCGACGGTCACAGACGGCCGGCGTAGCCCGGGAGCGGATGGTCGTCCACCGGGAAGCCCTTCTTCCGGTATTCTCAACCCGGTATCAGTCTCGCCGGTGCCGCGGCGTCTTCGGTCCTTCCTTCGCGTTGTGGCTGAAGCGGCCCAGCCCGGGCGAACACGATGACCAGCCCCCTCTCCATCCGCCCTCACCGGTTACGCCTTGCACCTGGGTGGAGTGTTACGATTGCTCGACGGATTGACTCTCTGATCGACCGGGCCTCGCGGCGCGGCACCCGACCAGTCGGTCGGTGCGATGGAAGCCTGCCACCGACGGCCAGCATCTATGGCTGGCCAGGCAGCAATAGATTCGAACGCGATGGAACGGGAACGCACCCGTGTGGATGATTCTCGCCTCTGCCATCATCTTTCTGCTGATCGGCGTCTTCTACGCCATCCTCACCCTGTTGATCATTCCGGGGCTGGCGGAGGAGCGCCTGGGGAAGCTGGAGGCGCTGCCGGACACGATCGGCGCGTGGTGCGATGACGAGACCTCACCCGATGGGGTGGCGGCCAGGCAGGAGGGGCTGCGGCGACAGACCCGGCTGTGGGTCGATCACGAGTTCGACTGGCTCGGTCGCGAGCGGATCCTGCGGCAGGTTCGCTATCTCGATCGTGCCGGCCGGGTTGTGAAAACCGAGCGAGAGAAGCGCATTCGGCGCCGGCGGATCCGCTCCTGATCCCTCCACTTCTCACGCGGCCGCGCGGGGCCTTCGGCGCTTACTTTCATCTCCTTGATTCACAGTGTGTTCCATGCAAGTGTGCGCGGCGGAGCACTGCTCAGCAGGGCCGGTGATCGACCTCACTCATGTCGGTTCCAATGAGCCCGGAGGCGCTGCGCCTTGCACCATCTTCACTGAGCCTTCACTTGCGGCCTGCACGCGCGGCGCCGAGAGATCACGCGCGGCGTCCTGATTCGTTGCCGGGGAAAGTGTCTGCCGCACCGCGCAGATGCAAACGAGTCTTGGTACTCTTCGGCGGGTCGCGGGCCCCACCGGAAAGCCCCACTGGAGAACTCTCATGTCCGATGCCTCAGCGAACAAACTTCTGCTCGTCATCCTCGCCATCCTGCTGCCGCCCCTTGCGGTCGGTCTCAAGGAAGGCGTCGGAGGCATGTTGATCCTGAACATCGTTCTGTGGCTGCTGTTTTACATTCCGGGGTTGATCCATGCCCTGTGGGTGGTTCTGCGCTGACGTTGGCCGGACGTACCCGCCGGACGGCCGCGGGTTCTGATGGATGAGAAGAACTCCACGACCCGGGCGCGGTCACGACGTGCGCTCCGTCCACCGGACGGCGTCCCGGGCCGGTCGACGCAACCGTCTCCTTGCAAGCGCCCGTTCCACGAGCCGTGACCGACGGGCGTCGGCCGTGAGCGCGAGGTAGCACCTCACTGCGCCGAACTGCGGTGCCGCGTCTCCTTCCGCGCGGCCGACGCGCTGCGCCCACCGGCCGCTCGTGCTCAACCGCGACCGGGCGGTCAGATCGAACCACTCCGCCCCTGGCCGCACTCCGGGCAGCCGGGGTCGGTGCAGCCGGCGAGGTCGTAGCCACAGTGGGAACATGCATTCGGCGCGTTCGTGCGGCGGGATCGCGCGCCGATGACCATGCAGAGCGCCATGACAGATATGGTTGCGGGAACCGCGGCACTGGCCCCGAACGTCATCCACGGATCGAAGTATGCCCAGAGAACCGTCGGCAGGAGGCACATTGCGTAGATGGCGACCAGGGCTCGTGCCCGGTTGGTTCCCCGAAGGAGCCATGCGAGCAAGGGTGAGAGGAACCATCCGATCAAGCCGGCGACGAAACCGGCTCCGATCGAGCCCAAGCACACGATCATGACGGCCGTCCCTTGTACCTGCTCTACCGCAGAGTCTCGCGGTTCGCGAAAAATGATCGAGAAGAGCCGATCTCTGAGAGCAAAGGCAAGAAACGCAGCGATACCCAGAATCGCCATACCGACCGTAGAGGTGATCAGCACGGCACGCAGAGGCTGTTTCGGCGTGGGCATCGCAGGCGGCGTGGCGGGCGGCGTGGCTGGGTGAGTGGTCATGAGGCAATTCAGGGCAGGGTCGCGGCTGGTCCGAACACGGCTGCGAAGAGTGAGGGCGGGCGGGCCGTCGGCTCCAGTTCAGTATGCCCCTCTGCCCCGATCTGACAACTCTCACCCCTCCGCCGGATCGGCTTCTCTACCCGGATGATCGACGATCGTCCGCCGATGTCCGGGGGGAGGACCGAACGCGGAAGACTCGAGCGGTCCGGGGCGATCCGGGGCGATCGGTGCCCGGGGTCATGAACCTGAGCCATGAAAGAAAGAGGGCGCACGAAAAAACCCTCGCTGGTGCGAGGGCTTGTTTCCGGGCCTTTCAGGCCAGTCGGGCCATTCAGGCAAGCGAGGCGGACGGGACTCGAACCCGCAACCACCGGATCGACAGTCCGGTACTCTAACCAATTGAGCTACCGCCCCTGATGGG
>SLDM01000426.1 GCA_007125255.1 Phycisphaerales bacterium | reverse complement strand
GCGTTCGCGGCGGCCAGGGAACTGGCCGGTCTTCCCGCGGCACGGCTCGTCAAGTACCACCGGGCGCTCCAGCACGTCGGAAGCGCGTACGCGGAGAGCCCGAAGGGCTCATCGTCGACCCAGCTGAACGTGATGCAGCTCAACCTGGACGGGGCAGCCATGCACGGGCAGCCGAACTTCTACTACCTCTGGGACCCGGCGGCATTCGGACAGTAGAACCAGGCCGGTTCGGTCTGGGCGGGCAGGCTGGAAGCGCGAGGCCACCCCGGCGCGGGTCGCCCCCGATCACTCCGCGCCGCGCATCTGCTCGGCGAGTTCGCGCACCCGGTCCGAACGCGGCTCGTAGGGCGGATGGGACTGGAACATGAGACGCTTGTAGCCCATCGACCCGGGCTCGGGGGTAAAGAGGCCGCGCCCGCCTTCAAGGATGTGGCGGAAGGAGGGATTGCGCCGTTGTCCCGGGCGGTCCTCCGCGCCGGAACCGAGCAGGATTTCTTCCGCTTCGTAAAGGGCTTTCAGATCATCGAGGGTGAACTCTTCGAGGTGGCCGTAGATCTGGTACGCCTCGAGCACCGCGCGGCTGGGCGTGGAGAGATCCGACCCGCCGAGAATCCACGGGTAGTCGCCCGGCCTCACCCCCGTGTGATCGTTCCCGTAGCGCGGTACGCGCGCCCGCAGCCACGCCGGGGGCGTGCGCCATTGATCGTGCAGACGGACGTAGACCGCGCGCGGCCGTTCGGTGGTGCCCGGTTCGACGTCCGGAAGAACCATCGCGCCGTAGGGATCGGCCTGCACGCCCAGCCGGATCGTCCCCGGCCGTTCCAGGCGCAGCGGCACGAGATAGATGGAATGGGGCAGAAACTCAAGGTGGCGCGTATCGGCTTTCGCGCCGGACTGAAGCAGCGCGCCGAGCGCCATCGCGCCGAGTCCCGCGAGAGCCGCTTCCGCCGAGCGCTGGTTGGCGCCGATCACCGCCGTCAACGCCCCGCCCCCGACCAGGAAATCCCCGGCCGTGCTCTTCATCCGGCGCACGTCCTCAAGATTGTTCCAGCGGTGATCTGCGGCCATCCGGTTGACATCGCCGATGCGGTCGACGGTGGCGTAGTGTTCATCCTCCAGTGCGACGTCCAGCAACCCGCGGAAACGCGCCTGGTCCACAAACCGCACGAGCGAGTCGTTCGGCCCGAAGCTGATCTTTTCCGGACCCGACCCGTAATCCACGATCAGCAGCGTGTCGAACTCCCGCGCGCGGAGTTCATCGACGAGCGGCCGGATTCCCGGATCGATCGCGAGAACCGACGCGTAGAGATCATCGGCGCCGGGGGCACCGGCAATCTCCGAGGCGATCGCCTGCATCAGAAAGCCAAGGGTAAAGTTGCTGTCCACCGCCGTATAGCCGTGGTCGAGAAACTCCGGATCATCGGCGGCGCGGCGGGCAAGCTCCACGCCGTCCCGGTAGTTGCCGAAGTCGGTCAGCCGGAACAGCGAGTTCGCCGCCGCGGCCCGGGCGTTCTCCCAGTCGCCTTTGACCGCGTAGAGCGTGGCGACGTAGTGGTACATCAGAGCCTGCTCGAAGGGCTCGCCCTTCCAGATGCGAGATCCTTCGTGCGTCAGGACCGCGGCGGTGGTGCGATCTTCGTTGAGACCGGCGGTGGAGAGCAGATCAAAGACGTACCCCAGCGCCCGCTCCGCTTCATCAAGATCACCATCGGCCAGGGCCGCGAGACCGAGCCGGGCCCGGTTCAGGATGGTCTGCTCATCGTTGCGTAAGTACGCATCGCCGCGCAGCGCTTCGCGGGCGGAAGCAAAGTCGTACTGATCGTACGCGCTGATCGCCGCGACGTTGGGCGGGGAGCTCGAGCAGGCGGTCAGGAAGGCTGCGACCGCCGCAAAAGCCAGCACAAGGGAAGCGGCGAACACGGAGCGCCGGAGGAGCCCCGGACCTGCGCTTCCCTTTGCAGCGGCCGGGCCGCGGCGCGGGGCCGGATGGGTTGTTCGGTTGCGATCGTGCATATCCGTACCCTGTGATCCGTGGCAGACCCACTAGTCGAACATCAATCCCGAGACGGCCCGTTTCACTTCCCACGCGTCCTCCCAGACGATCCGGCCGCTCTCCAGGTCAACGAGCTGGAACGCGCAGAGATACGCATCGCTGCGGCCGCGGGCGTGCGTCTGCGTCAGGGCGTTGAACTCCGCCGTCAACAGATGCGTCGGTGACCGGCGCATCATCGACAGATCCGTCGGGCCGTACTCCGGGCCCAACTCTTCAACGATCAGCGGCCAGCGTTCCGGCGGCACGACCCAGACGATGCGCCGATCGCGCATCAGATCGGTCTGCGAGAGCAGGGACCGAAGGCGGCCGATATAGAGCCACCGCTCGCGCTCGGGCATGATCTGATTCGTGTGATTCACCACGCGGTAGATCGAGATCACCCAGGGGTCGTCGGTATCCGTACTCGCGCGAATGGTTTCATCCTGAGCGAACGACTCGGCCATACGGTCGGTCATGTGCACCAGATCGACGCTGTTGAGAAACGTCGTCCGCGCGGACGGCGGTCCGCCGCCACAGCCGGCGAGCAGGACGGCGGTCCAGAGCCATGCGAGCAGAGTCGGGATGGAGCGGGGACGGATGGGCATGGGGATCCCGCGGCGGAGCCGGTAACGATTTTGAGCGTTGCCGGGCCGGGAGTCTTCGGTGGTGGCCCGGTTCTGCGCGGTGCTTCGGCCCTTTCCCCGGGGTGGTGGTTGGGGGGGGGGAGCGGCAGTGGGAGGCAAGGGCCGGCCCGAGCCACGTTGACCGAAAGCCGGTGAACCGAACG
>SLDM01000128.1 GCA_007125255.1 Phycisphaerales bacterium | reverse complement strand
GCCGGCCAGTTCATCGGCCTCGCTGGTGCCGCAGAAGAGGAGCACCTTTTTTCCGGTCGAGGGCTGACGATCGTACATGCACTGGGCCTGATCGATCAGACAGCGAAGCAGCCGGATGGCGTAGTTGTGGGCCAGTGTCGTGAGCTGATCGGCGCGGAAGAGGGTGTTGACCATCTCCAGCGCCGGCCAGAAGAGGCGCTGCGTCACATCTTCGGCGGCGAGATCGCTCCGTTGGTAGAGCGGATTGACCAGACGGCGAGCACCCTCTCGGTTGCCGGTGACAAGGTGTTGAAAGAGCTGCTCGACCAGAATTTCGTCGTTCACGGTGGGGACTCCGGCTGGCCTCGGTGGTCGCTCCAGCGTCCGCCGACGGTATGTTCCAGATGCCGGCCGACTCCGTCGACCTGTCGATTCGTTGCTGAGGTGAGAGAGGTATCGTGCCATGACCGGGGCCGGCTGGAACTTTGAGGAGCTCGGTACAACCACGGATATCCGGACCTTCCCATCGCTCCCGCCCCTCCCCCCGGAGGGCCGAAGGCCGGTGGCCTGAGGATGGAGGCGGACGCCCTGAATCGGCGCTGCCTCACCGAAAAAGAGTGACGTCGCGGCTCATATTGCCGCCAAAAAATCCCGACCGCGGCCGGCCCACAACCTCCTGTCTGCCAGCGCCTTGCGTTCCCGTTTCACCGGAGGCCCTGACCGTTCCCGAGAACCGGCGCCATTTTCGGTTGACATGGAAATCCGCTGCGTTAGCCTCGGAGGGGACGAACTGAGGGACCTTACAGATGTCGAGAAAGGGAATTGAACATGAGCAGAATGACGCGCACGAAGCAGTCGACGCTGCTGCTCTCAGCGGCAGCAGCACTGGTTTCGCTCTCCGCTTCGACGGCGGTCGGGGGGATTGGTCTTCCGTCGGGATTCGAGATCACCGCCGGGCCCGGTGATGGGAACTGGGCCGCATCGAACAACCCCGATGACTTTGAGGTCACGAACACCGACCTTGGAGCCCAGGTCACCGGCTTCTCGGAGACCGATTCGTGGACGGCGGAGTGGAACTCCATCGTGTACTCCACGAACCCGTCCGTGACGACGAGTTTCTCCTTTACGAACACGACCCTGGTGGACCAGGAGTTCACCGTCACGGTGACGAGCCCCATCGCGCCGATCGGCGGCAACACCATCATGCAGGGAACGATCGGCGGTTCGCTGGTGGACAACCCCGGCAATGACCCCGGGGCCACGCTCGCCGCCCCGAGTGGCGGGGCGATCTACACCGCGCTGATCGACGGAAACGCCGTGCAGACCCTGCACGATGATCCGTTCTCCTTCTCGGTTCCGGACGTTACGGCGGATTCGATCCCCGGCGCTGGATTTTCGAACGTCGCCGGACCTCCGGCGTTCACGTCCATTGGCATTCAGCATACGTTCTTCCTCTCGGCTGGCGACAGCGTGACGTTCTCCAGCGCGTTCACGGTGATTCCCACCCCCGCGACCCTCGCGGTGCTTGGCCTGGCCGGAATCTTCGGCTCCCGGCGGCGTCGCCACTGAGCCGGAACGGGCGTATCACGTTCAGACCGACCTCACTTACAGGCCGTCCATCGGACGGCCTGTTTTTTTCTTGTGAGCACGTCCTGCCCCCCCGGCGGACCCCCACCGGCGTCGTGAATCGGACCCCGCATCCTGGGGAGCCCCCCCATCGGAGCAACGATTGAGGATGCGATTCCCCCCAGAACGACACCACCCCGCCGGGCGGCGGGGTGTGGATCGTTCCTGTCCTTCTTTATGCCGTGACCGTTCATGCCGAGACGGTTCATGCCGACCTCATGCCGACACGGTTCATGCCGACACCCGGCCGGGTGACCGGAGAATGCCCAGGAGAGGACTCGAACCTCCACGGGATTTTACTCCCACCAGCACCTCAAGCTGACGCGTCTGCCAATTCCGCCACCTGGGCTCGGTTCTGCAGAATTCGGCAGTATAACGCCGCTTTGGAAAATGTCGAGAGCGTGAAGGATCTCCCCCGGCGGCCGCGATGCGTCGCTCCAGGCGCCCTTCGGAAGAGGATCGGCCAGCTTTTTTCGCCGCGGTGCATCTATTGCAAGATCATTCCAGGCAACACTTTCTGAGAACATCCCCAACACCGACCTCGTAATTCCGCCATGACCGACTGGCCCGGACGAAACCGTATGGCACGCTGTATAACTGTGGGAGGCGATTCTGGGCACCACGCGGTCCCCTGCCTCACTTCGTCCTGCGCAAGGAGAGCGCCGATGATGAGTACCGCCAGGACCGCCATTATTTACGTTCGCGATCCGGTCGTACCTCTGGTAAGAGGAATCGTTGTGCCGATGCTGCGAGTGGCGCGGGGCGTGGGCGAGGTCGATTTCGACGCCACCGAACAGCGCCTCACGTTGAGCTTTGAGTCGGAAACCACGACCCTGCCGGATCTGGTGCGGGTGATCGAGGACCTCGGCACGCGGGTCAGCAGCGTTGCCCTGCGTCATTTGCCTCCGCGCTTGAGGGGGGAGTAAAGAAAGAGGCACGGGGGCACGGAGGGGAAAAGTGACTGAGTGACGAAGTGAGGGCGGATGGGTCGTCCTTGCGAATGGGCGCCGCAGCTCGGTCTGTCGATCGCCTTTCCACCAGCGCACGGCCGACTCGCTGCGCTCGCTGGCCGTGGCTCCCGGTGTTCTGCGCGCAGGACGCATTCTGTGCGAAGAACGTTCACGGCGCGCCCCCTGGATTTCCGCTTCCGCGGGAATAGATGAAACCAGAACTCTCAACACCGCCCCCCACCCCGCCACCCCTTCGTGCCTCCGTGCCT
>SLDM01000373.1 GCA_007125255.1 Phycisphaerales bacterium | reverse complement strand
CGGAGGGGAAGTGACGGAGACGCGGGGTGCCCCGGCCAGAGGGCCGAAGGGAGTCGGCCGTGCGCTGATGGAAGGTCAGTCACCGGACCGACGTAAGACGCCCCCGATCCACCGATGCCTTGATCCCGATCTTCCGTAACTTCGTGCCTTCGTGCCCCCGTGCCTCCCCTTCGTCACTTTCCCTCCGTCCCTCTTCTCGACTACCGACTGACCGAGTCGATCCACTCGTTCACGCGGCGTTCCAGGACCGGCAGGGGAATCGCACCGGCGAGCAGCACGACATCGTGAAACTCACGGAGATCGAAGCGCTCACCGAGCCGGGACTCCGCGCGCTCGCGCAGCTCACGAATCTTCAGCTCGCCGATCTTGTACGCCGTCGCCTGGCCCGGCCAGGCGATGTAACGGTCGACTTCCGTCACGATGTTCAACTCGCTCAGCGCGGTGTTCTCGTTCATGAAGTCGATGGCTTCCTCGCGCGTCCAGCCGAGGGCGTGCATGCCGGGATCGACGACCAGGCGACAGGCTCGCCACATCTCGTAGAGCAGTCGGCCGAAGTCATCGTACGGATCCTCGTACATCCCCATCTCGATCCCGAGCCGTTCGGAGTAGAGCGCCCACCCTTCGCCGTACGCGGTGAACCACGTATCCCGCCGGAACTCGGGAATATCCTCCAGCTCCTGCGCGATGGCGATCTGGTGGTGGTGCCCCGGCACCGCTTCGTGGATCGCCAGGGCGATCATCTCGTACTTCGGTCTCTGGTCCAGCCGGTAGGTGTTGGCATAGAAGACCCCCGGCTGCCCCGCTTCGAGCGAGCCGCTCTGGTAGTACGCCGTCGTCTGCGTTGGCGCCATGAAACGGGGAATCTCCTTCACCGTGTACGGCAATCGGGGCAGCGTGCGGAAGAGCGCCGGCATGTGACCATCGACAATCTTGCAGATGTTGCGGTACTCCGCGAGCAACGCTTCCGGATCATCGAAGTAGAACCGCTCGTCGGTGCGCAGGTACTTCACGAACGCGCCGAAGAGCGCCTCCTCATCGAGCGCTGATTTCTCCGGATGCAGTTCAAGAAAATCAGAGCGGCGGATGACCTCCATCATCTCCGCGCGGATGCGCGCCACTTCCGAGAGGCCGATCTCATGAATCTCCCGCGCGGTCATGTCGGTGGTGGTCATCACCCAGAGTTGATGGTCGTAGTACGCCTCGCCGTCGGGCCAGTCCGCGGCGGCGATCGCCTCCCGGCAGCCGGGCAGATACGCCTCAACCATGAACGCGCCGAACCGCTCGATCGCCGCCCGCACATCGGGCTTGATCTGCTCACGAAAGCGGCGCTGGATCGAATCCCGCTGCTCTTGCGGGATCGAGCCGGGCATCCGCGACAGCGGCTGGCGCAGGGCGGCGAGCCCGCCCCCCTCGAGCAGCGCGTCGAACTGCGCGGGAATCCCCTGCAGGACGACCCGGGGCGGGGTGCGCCCCTCTTCGAGGCCGATCCGCATCCGCGCGATAAAGTCATCGATCATCCGCGGAACCTGCTCCAGCCGCGCAAGGTAGTTCTCGTAATCGGTGGCGTTTCGGAAGGGAACGCGGTCGGCCATCTGCGCGATCCGCTGGTGCGGCCCGGTCCGGCCGCTCACCGGGGCGAGAAAGTCGCGGTGGTCATGCCCCTCGATCGAACGGCGGAGACTCAGCTCGAAGAGTTCGTAGTTGATTCGGTCAGAATCGTCGAGGGCGTCGAAGTCGATGGTGTCAAGCCGCTCGCGCATCGCCACCGTCTCGCGGTGCCGCCGCTCGATCGCGCGCAGGCTCTGGTCGGTAACCCGGTCGGCGAACCGTTCGTCCCCGCGGGCGAGGGCCCGTTCGGGAAACTCCCGCAACTGCCATTCGTGGTGCTGCTCAAAGAGCGCGTGAAGCCGCTCCGCGTCGCTGGAGCCGGCCAACGGGGTCAACGCCAGGCTCAGCATGGCGAGGATGGTGCAGGTGGTCCATGTCATGCCATCAGGATATCGCATCGGGATCGGGAACGAGATCCCGGCCGTTCGGCGGCCCGCGGGCTGATTTTGCGATACCCTTCCGGCGTGATGAAGAGCGAAGAGAGAAAAGAGCAGAATCACCGGGCGGTCGTCGAGCATTACGCCGGGATCGCCGAGGCGTACGACCGCCGCTGGGACCGGTACACCGAGCGCACCCTGGATACGCTGATCGAGCATCTTGATCTCGATCGAGTGGAGGAACTGCTCGACGTGGCGTGCGGCACAGGGCGCCTGGAAATCAAACTGCGGGAGCGGAAACCGGCACTGCGGCTGACCGGGACCGACCTCTCGCCGGACATGATCCGGATCGCGCAGAAGCGCTTGCCGGCGGAGAGTACCGTCCGCTGGGTGGTCACCCCGGCCGAGTCGCTGCCTTTCGAGCAGGAGAGCTTCGATGCGGTCGTCTGCGCGAACGCGTTTCATCTGGTGCCGGATCAGCCGGCGGCGCTGCAGGAGTTCCATCGCGTGCTTCGTCCGAACGGCCAGCTCATCATCGTCGACTGGTGCCCGGAGTACCTGACGGTGGCGCTGTTGCTGGCCGGATCACGCGGGTTCGGCCGGCAATACCGCCAGTTGCACCGCACGCGCGATCTGGCGGCGCTGGTCGAGCGCCACCACTTCTCCATCGAAGCCGCCCTGCCCTTTCGGGCGACGTGGTTCTGGGGGTTGCATGTGGTTAAGGGACGGAGGCACGGAGGCACGGAGGGGTGCCACGGCCAGCGACCGTAGGGAGTCGGCCGTGCCAGATGGAAGAACGATCACCCGACCGGAGTAGCCCAGTCGGAATGACTCGATGCCTTGAGGCCTACCCT
>SLDM01000230.1 GCA_007125255.1 Phycisphaerales bacterium | reverse complement strand
GTGGGCACCTGAGTCGACGGTTTACTGGCGGTAGGGCGAGCGGCCGAGCACATCCCGCCACTGCTGCACGCCGGAGCGGTAGGAGCTCTGGTTGCCGCTCGACCAGGCCTGTTCGATCGCGGCATCGGGCGAGGAGCCGCTCCGAACGTGGGAATCCACGTACCGCAGGAGACTCTCGGCGACCCGGATCGCGCTGCCGTACTGTCCGCGCGCGGATTCACTCTCCTTGGCGGCATCCCAGTGCAGGTCCGCGACGGAAAGCACGCGACCGAGCAGCGGCCCGAGCGTCCGGCCGAGCGCGGTCTGCTCAGAAGCACTGATCGTCGGCGCGGTGTACTGATCTCGAATCAGAAGCAGTCCCTGGGTCACCGCGCGCATCAGATCACTCGGCCCCACTTCGTCCTCTTCCACCCGCTCGACCACCGTCTTCAAGAGCTCGATCTGTCGTTCCCGGGCCAGTTCGGAATCGATGACCGCGAGCGCCTGAAAATGCCGCATGAGCACCATCCAGTCCGTCTCGCGCTGGGCAAGTCGATGCAGATCACGGACGAAACCACTGACCCTGCGATCGGAAACATTGCCGCTCTGCATGACCAGACGAAATCCGTTCACCGCCCAGAGACGGACGGAGACGCGGTTCTCCCGATTCGGATCAGCGCGGTCAAGAAGGGGGCGGACGGAGTTTTCATTGCCGAGCAGCCCGATGATCTGAATCGCGTTGATGGCAATATATTCACTTCCGTCGATACTGGGGTCCTGATCGATGAGCTCGCGCATCTCGGGAACGATGGCGCGGGCGAATTCATCGAGGAAGATTCGGCTGATGCCGGGGGCGCGGAGCTGGTCGGTCACCCGACGCCGAGCCCGCACCATCCGTTCGCTCTCGCCGGAGGCAATTTCGCCCGCCAGATGGCCGGCAAACTCCTGCAGACGGCCGATCTGCTCCTGGGTGAGGGGGTTACGGGCCGTGGTCAATCCGGAAATGTCCGGAGGGGACGCGGCAACGGCAGCCGGAACGGTCACCAACACCGTCAGCACCAGCAGGAGAGACTGAACTGCGACTCGAATTCTCATGAAGTGGGATGCTCCGATTCGCGGCAGGGGGGACTGCCGCGATGCCTGTAGAGAACAATGTACCGTACCGATGGCCGTATAGAGTGTCAACGAACTTGCCCGTGGCGGCCGGACGGAATTCCTTTTCGGTGCGACCCGTTCGGTGCGACCCGCTCGGTAAGAACCGCTCGGTGCGAACCGGAATGCCGATCGCACGTACCTCTGGTGGCCCCGAAGCCCCCCACCCACCGCTTCTCTTGCTGTCACCGGTTGCAGGTCGTAAAGTGCCCCGGCTGGCGTACCGGCTCTGTCATGGACCCGTATCGGACCGAGACCCGAAGCTCGCTTCCTCGCGCACTCTCGCGGGTCGCCCGGAATGCCGATACCTCCCAATGATCAATCGGTACGCAGTGATCGGCACGCATGTTTCCCGTAACCGTCAAATGCCGATCAATCGCTCCCGGGCCCGACCCGGCCCTCCCCGGGCCTGATCGGGTGAAAGTCACCCACCTGCTTCGTACGCCGCTGCCTGTCCCCCACTTCCTCCGCGCCGGCCTGAGGCCGTCGCCCATGCCAGAAAGCTCCGCACGATGAGCATCCGCACCCTGAGCTCGCGAATGGTCGCCCTGCTGATCAGCTTCGGCCTGGCCGCCACGATTGCTCCTCCGGTGGCCGCCGAGGAATCGGTCGCCCAGCAACTGGCGATTCACTACGTCAGCCAGGCCCGGCAGATTCTTGATGCCCGGGAACTGACACCGGAGATGGTCGACCTCGCGCTGGAGATGATTCAGGAGGCCGGACGCCTCGATCCCAACAGTGCGGATATCCAGCGCCTGCACATTGATGTCGCCCTGCTTGCCGAACGACGGGACGTCAAGCGTGACGCCGTCGAACGTCTGGTGCGGCTGGACGCCTCCGACCAGCGAGCACGGCTCTTCCGGGCCACGCTGACGATTGAAGAGCATCAGACGCTCTCGGGCCGGGTTTCCGCCTACGAGTCGATGCTCGCCCCGGAGCGGCGCGATCGCCTCGGCGCCGCCGTCGCCTCGCGGCTTGCCTACGACCTTGCCCTGCTGCACCGCCGCGAAGGGAACACCGACCGCTTCGCCCACTGGCTCACCGAAGCCGCCGTTCTCGATCCCACGAACAAGCCGGCGGCAGCGCTCGCCGCCGGTTACTTCCGCCACTACGTCGAAGATGCCTATGCCGAAGCCGAGTTGCTGACCAACCTGCTGATGGCCGATCCGACCGATTCGCGCAGCCAGATGCTGCTGGCCTCGCATCTCCTGGATCACGGCGCGTACCGCGGAGCCGAACGAATCTACCGGATTGCCCGCTCGACCTACGAATCGCAGGACCGGATTACGCCGGATGATCTCGTCGCCGACATCGCCCTGGCCTCGTGGGCGGCCGGCAATCTCTCCAGCGCGCTCCGGCTTATCGAGGAACACCAGACGCTGCGCAACCAGGAAATGCGATCGCAACTGCGGCGGGCGGATCCGACCTTGAACCCGGTCGAACGCGCCCAGCGCGTCGCGGCTCTCTCGCCCACCCTGGCGGCGGTGCGGGCCGCCGCCGCACTCCGCGCCGAGGACCAACGGTACGAGACCTACGTCAACCGTATCCTCGACTCGACCCGGTACGTTCTGCAACAGATGGAAGGAGCGCTCGAGGAGAACGAGCAGTTCGCTTCGGAGATCAACCTGGAACGGGCGCGGCTCAAACTGAACACCGCGTGGATTCTGCTGTGGCTCGGCGGAAATGTGGATCGGGCCGAGGAACTGCTCGAAACGAC
>SLDM01000188.1 GCA_007125255.1 Phycisphaerales bacterium | reverse complement strand
CGCTTTCTCGCCGTGCCTCCGTGCCTTCGTGCCTTCGTGCCTCTCTCATGATCCCTCTTGGGGGGAGCCCCGCGAGGTATTGGAGAGGGTCTGGGTCACCGAGGGACAGGCACCATTTTCTCTGCGCTACTCCCGAAAGACGCAGTGCTCGCGCACGCGACGCGAGCCATGGCGGCCCCGGGAGGGCTCGATTCACCTTCAACTCAGGCTGCCACGACCCGCCGTCGATCATCTTCCCGCGGACCCGGATCATGCCGTGGCCGTATGCCTTGCCCCCCCGCGCCCCCGGCCGCTGGCTCAGGTCGATGTCATCGAACGTCAATCAGGCGAAGAGCAGAGGAGTTGCACCAACGGACGACCGTATACGGCACGTCCACTCGGCCCGGGAGCGGTGTTACCACTGGTTTGTTCGCTTGACGTTTGGTCTCGCCAAGTATCTCAGAGAGTGTCCAGGGCGCGGTGAAGCACCATGAGAGCCATCCCGAGCAACCGCTGCTCCCCGTCCAGTTCAAAGTTTGATTTTGGAATAGACGATATCCAGACTATACTCGACTGGCGTGATTGACCGGGACCTGGCCAACTCGTTGCTCCGGGCCGCCGGGAAGTTCCCGGCGGTGACACTGACGGGCCCTCGTCAGAGCGGGAAGTCCACGCTGTGCCGCGGACTGTTTCCCGGCAAGCCGTACGCCAACCTGGAAGCTCCGGACATCCGTTCGTTTGCGAGGGATGACCCGCGAGCGTTCCTCTCCCAGTTTCCAGAGGGCGCGATTCTCGACGAGGTCCAGCGAACGCCCGAACTGCCGTCATACCTGCAAGGGCTGATCGACGACGATCCATCGCCCGGACGGTGGGTTCTGACCGGGTCGCAGAATCTGGCGCTCGTGGAGTCAGTGAGTCAGTCGCTGGCCGGGCGATCCGCCGTGTTGCACCTCCTGCCGCTGGCGCGGAGTGAGGTGATCCGCTTTGACAATCATCCCGAGGGGCTCGACGAGGCGTTGGTCGCCGGCGGGTATCCACGGATCTTCGATCGCGGGCTCGATCCGGCCGAATGGCTGAGGTCGTATGTGGCGACGTATGTTGAGCGCGATGTACGCACCTTCAGCAACGTTGGCGACCTGGTGACCTTCCAACGGTTCGTCGAGCTCTGTGCCGGGCGGACCGGGCAGCTCTTGAACTACTCATCGCTCGCCTCGGACTGCGGCATCTCCCAGCCGACGGCCAAGTCGTGGCTGAGTGTGCTGGAGACGAGCTTCATCGCGTTCCGGCTGCCCGCGTTCCACTCGAACCAGCGCAAGCGGCTTGTGAAGATGCCGAAGCTGCACTTCTACGACACCGGCCTGGCTTGCTGGCTTCTGGGCATCCGGTCAGCGGACCAACTCAGGTCACACCCGCTACGTGGCGCGATCTTCGAGACATGGGTCGTCACCGAGATCCTGAAGCACCGGACGAACCGCGGACTGAGCGGTGGGATGTCCTACTACCGCGACAAGGATGGCGTCGAGGCAGATCTCGTGGTCGACGACGGTGGGCGGCTCCTCGCCATCGAGGCGAAAGCCGCGGCAACCGCGACAACAAGTCTGTTCGATGGGGCCGCCCGTGTCCGGGGCTTGCTGAGTACCGCCGCCGTCTCGGTCGATTTATTCATCGTGTACGGCGGCGACGAATCGCAGAAGCGCACAGGGGCGGCGCTGGTGCCGTGGGGTTCGCTGCACGATCGGTGGAGTAGTGACAATGGCCCATGACTCATGATTGAATGTGGGCTCTGCACGCCTGGTGATACAGATGACACTCCATGTTTGGGTTGCTGGGCGGGGTGCTCAATCCATGGCGAGCGAAGAGCAGCGTGATTCGCGAGGCAGGCGGGGTGGCCCCGAGCATCTGCAACGGATTGCAGCACCCCGTTGACCGATCGCGAACGACCAGTGAGCGGATGATGCAACGCTCTTCCAGGACTGTCAAGCTCATCGTCTCCCACCGATCTTCTCTCGAGATGACGTCGGCGCATCACCCACCGCCTGCCACGCGTTCGGCGACAGTCAGGTCATTCCCGATGAAATCACTTCACGCATCGGCAGGCGGCGGTTGCTCGCGCGGGAGTCGCACACGAAGTAACAAAGTAACGGAGTGACGGAGTGACGGAGGGGTGGGCGACTTTGGCGCTACGCACTGCGGATGGCGGCAAACACCGTGGCAACGACCAGGTACGCCGCGACCAGCCCCATCATGATTCGAAACATCCGTTGGTGTCGCATCGCTTATCACTCGCTTTGGTTGAAACCTTACTTCTGTGACCATCTGCCGTTCGGTCAGGCGAGCTCGAACTCTTCCATTTCGATGCGTTCTTCCGGCACGCCGAGTTCCGGCAGCACTTCGCGCACGCTCTCCATCATGACCGGCGGACCGCAGATGAAGTACTCGAACGCCGCGCGATCTTCAGGCAGGTGACGCTCGAGCACAGCCCGGTCAATCTTTCCCCGCGCGCCGGCCCAGTTCTCCGGCGGATCATCCAGCACGATCACCACCTTCAGGTCGAGCCGCTTCTCCAGCTCCGACAACTCATCTTGAAACGTCACTTGATCCCAGTTCGGACAACCGTAGATCAGCACGAACCGGCGCGTATCGCCCCGATCCGCGAGCGTGCGCAGCATCGACATCATCGGGGTGATCCCGATGCCGCCGGCGATGAACACGGCACCTTCGGCATCGGGCCGCCGATCGATCGAAAACACACCGTGCGGCCCGTCGAGATAGGCGACCGTACCGATCGCCGTCTCACCGATGTGATTCGTGAAATCACCGTTCTCCTTGATGGTGAAAGCAACACGGCCGGTTCGCTCGGCGCTGGAGG
>SLDM01000200.1 GCA_007125255.1 Phycisphaerales bacterium | reverse complement strand
GGGGCTTCTATGGGCCGAGTGCATCAGCGATTGAGCTTCACAAGACGATTCATAGCCTTCGGTGTCCTGCCGTTCATCGCCGGCCTGGCATTAGCCGAACCGAATATACCCGGCGTCTCGAGCCGGTACGCGCCGCGGCCGAGCGTGTTCAGCCGGTTCACCAGCCGAATCATCTGATGATCAAACGGCTCCTTCGCATCCTCGCGCCGCTCCAGTTCGAAACAGATCGCGACCGTCGGCGTCCGCAGGTCGACCGGCGGATCTTCCATTCGTCCTTCGACTTCACCGACCACGATGAGGCGGCGCTGTTTGAGGTTCTTCCGCATCCGGCCGCAGAGCAGACCTTCACCCAGGACCGCCATGGCGAAGGTTTCCAGTTGCGTTTCGCCGATATCCAGCGGCTCCAGAAGAGCAAGCATGGCGTGATGCTCGAAGCCGCGCAGCACGGAGGGGTCAATCTCCAACTGGGTGATCTCGCGCGCGAACGGGGAGTTTTCGAAACGCGATCGTTGTTTGAGTTCGACCGTCTCCCCGACCAGCGAAGCGGTCGCGATCGACCATCCGCCCAGCGGCGCGGCATGCTGCATGAAGATCGCGATGTCTCCGGCGGGAAACTCATGGCGGTGCGCGAAGGCGTCGTGATGTTCAAGAACATCCTCGTGCGGCCGGGCCAGCCCGCGCAGCGTCGCTTCGAGCAGCCCCGCGTTGCCGCGCGGGGCAAGAAACAACTGGTCCCCCCGCCGCGCGAGCGCCAGTTCATGCTCTTCCAGTTCGTACCGCGCCGCCTGATGACGCGGCGCGAGCACGGTCGGTCGCAACGCGCGTAACATGCGATCGAGTTGCCGCCGCTCGATGGTCATCACGAGCAAGCGCTCGGGGTCACCCGCCGCACGATCACGCTGGGCGAAGGTCGTCGGGCCGCTGAAGCACGCCTTGAACAGCGCCTCGGGCGACATGCCGAGCGTCCGGGCGAAGTCCGCCCAGACCGGGCCGACGGCCTCTGCGCTCAGCAGCGCGTTCACCCACTGAAAGAGCGGCCGGTGATCGAGATCTTCCAGTTGCCCGGCCGGATCATCCATCTGCACGAAGAGGCGCACATCGCGCGGCATCGCGCCGGCGAGAGCGAAGTTCTCCCGCCCGGCGCCGGCAGCGCGCTCCCGATCCCGGTCCCAACTCCAATCCCAGTTCACTCCCGCCGCCGGGAGGCCGAGGGGCGGTGATACCTGCGGCGGACCGAAGACAACGGTCACGACGAGGCCAGGGGCCGATGCGCTGACCGCCCCGCTCGCTGCGGCGGAGCCTCCCGAGACCGGGGGTGGCGGCGGCAGAAGCAGCAGACACCCGAGAACGGCACAGATGGTCGTCCAGCGTGGCATGGGGGTGTGGTCGACTCTCCTCCGGCGGCGCCGGAGATCAGACCCAACGCATGGGAGCAATTGCAGAGCGATTGATCGCATCATCCATCTGTGGTGTACCGGCATCCTCTGCCGGGGATTCAGCCGGGGTTGCAGATGGGGCGCGGTGAATTTCACGTGGTTCGCCCGTCGTCTCGCCGAACGACGGGGTGAGCATGCGAAGCGACCGGAACATGTCGCCCATGCGCTGCTGGCTCGATTCCAGGTCCTGCCCCGCCGCGGCCGGCAGGGTCATCTCCATCGGCCGGCGCGCCTGCGGCGAACTGTTGTGCATCACGATGCCGATGCCGACGGCAAGCAGTCCGGCGACAACCACGCCGCTTCGGGCAAAGACCCGACGACGCCGATGCTGCCGCGCCACCGCCGGCTTGACCTGCATATAGCCGAGCCGCCCCATCACCCGCCGGGTCAGATCCGGCGCCGGTTCGGCGCGCTGCAACTGCTCGTTGAGCAGTTGCTCAAAGCCGTCGGGAATCGAGTTGTGTTCATCACGATGGGTCATGACTGCCAGACCTCGACCACCGACTGATTTCGGGTTGCGTCTTCCTCGATGAATTCCTTCATGCGGCGCCGGGCGCGGAAGAGGTGGCTCTTGACCGTCCCTTCCGGCATGTCGAGATACGCCGCGATCTCCATGATGGGCCAGGATTGCTGATGAAACAGAAGGACGATCTCCTTCTGCAGCGGCGACAGCGTGTTCATCGCCTGATCGAGCGTGCCGCGAACGTTGGACATCGTCTCTTCCCGCGCCGAGACGCCGCCCGGCGAGGCGTCCGAACCCTGGCGGGCGTCGACCGTCTCGTTGTCGTACACGGGCTTGTGCTTCTGCACGGCATTCATGTGCAGCCGCTTGGCGATCGTGAAGACCCAGGTACTGAAACGGAAACGCGGATCGAAGCGGTCCAGATTCTTCAGAACGCGAACGAACGCTTCCTGGGTGATGTCTTCGGCCGTCTCCGGTCGCCCGGACATGCGCAGCATGAACGCGTAGAGCGGCTCCTGGTGGGCGCGGATCAGGCTTTCGATCGCCGAACCGTCTCCGGAACGGGCCGCGCGGATCAGTTTGTCTTCCTCAGGTCGGGAAAGCATCGGCATTGATTGTAGTACCTTCGTTCGGGCCGGCGGTTGCCTGAAACGGAATTGTCAGAACCAGCCCCGGCCCCCCCGAAAGCCCCCCGGAACGGCCCGGACGGTTCGTGATCCTCTGATGATAGCCCCGGGGAGAGGTGCAAGAGCGTCCGCTCCCAAAGGGTTATCGCACTCTCGCGACCTTCCCGCGGGAGCGGGGATCCAGGCCCCTTCGTCGCTCCTCCCTTTCGTCGCTTACCCCCGGTGCCTTGGTGCCTCAGAGAGAACCCGAGGGTCCGCAAACTCGCATTCGCGGACCCTCGGGAGGGGCTGGCCCGAAAACCATCGACAGCCATCGATCTTCTTCAT
>SLDM01000259.1 GCA_007125255.1 Phycisphaerales bacterium | reverse complement strand
CGGGAGGGGGGGGGCGAGGTTCAGGCCGGCTCGAAAATCGCCGGAATCGGTTGCCGCCGATCTCCGGAGTTGCTAAGCTACGCGGCTCAGCCCAGTGCGTCCGGGCTGTTCTGGTCCGCATTTTTGAGAGTTCTGTCCCATGCCCACGATCAACCAGCTCGTTCGCAATCCACGCCGCGCCCCGAAGGCCAAGAGCAAGGTCCGCGACCTTGACCAATGCCCGCAGAAGCGCGGCGTGTGTCTGCAGGTGCGGACGGTGACCCCCAAGAAGCCGAACTCGGCGCTCCGCAAAGTCGCGCGTGTCCGTTTGTCCAACGGCAAGGAAGTCACCGCGTATATCGGCGGCGAAGGACACAACCTGCAGGAACACTCGATCGTGCTGGTGCGGGGAGGGCGCGTCCGTGACCTTCCCGGCGTGCGTTACCACGTCGTCCGCGGTTCGCTTGACACGCTGGGCGTGGATGGCCGCAAGAAGGGCCGTTCCAAGTACGGCACCAAGCAGGGCAAGTAAGTCCGGAATCGGGCATCCCCCCGACCACCGATCTCTCAGAATCGCCAGAAGAACACGAGCCAGTACAAACAATATCTTGAGGCAAGTAATCGCGTTTCACGCCTCTTCCGCCTGTTTGAAACGCGGTGAACAGTGAGTTCCCGGTGCTGAGTCCATTCGGGAACAGATGAGCCAGCAAAGGAGGCCCCATGGCCGGTCGTATTACGAAGTCAGAAGAACAGCTCCGTCCCGATCCCCGGTTCAACGACAAGGTGCTCGCGAAGTTCATCAACTGCCTGATGTGGGACGGCAAGAAAGCCGTTGCCCAGCGGGTGATGTACGATGCGCTGGACCTGATCGATCAGCGCCTCAAGAAGGACAAGATCGAAGGGGGTCCGGAGAACGCCATCGCCCTCTTCCGCAAGGCGATCGATAACGCCAAGCCCGAAGTCGAAGTGCGTTCCAAGCGGGTCGGCGGCGCGAACTACCAGGTGCCGATGCAGGTCAACGCCCGGCGGCAGCAGTCGCTGGCCTTCCGCTGGTTGTTGCAGGCGACACGATCCGAGTCGGGCAAGCCGATGGCCAACCGCCTCGCGAAGGAGCTCTTCGACGCCGCCAAGGGCGAGGGCAAGGCGATGGCCACGCGTGAGCAGACCCACCGCATGGCGGAGGCGAACAAGGCCTTCGCGCACTTTGCCTGGTGATTTGGGCCTGGTAGTTTGGGCCTGGTAATTTGGGCCTGGTGATTCCGGGCCTGGCAACTCCCGGCCCCTGACCCCGCGTCCCCCATGATCCCTGTGAATTCCCACGGCCTCCGGCAATCGCCGGGGGCCGTGGACGTTCTGCGGGGACCTCAGTCGAGCCCCGATGAACGAAGCCTCGTCGAAACCCTGATCGAAACCGCGATCGAAAATCTGATTGAAAACCAGATCGAAAAGGAGGACGGCATGCCCAGGACTGCACCTTTACCGTATCGGTCGGTCTCCCGCGGGTTCATCCTGGCACTCCTGCTCACCCCCCTCTCCGGTTTCCTCTCCTGCGCGACCGGCGAGTCGCCGGGCGGCCAGGCCGCTCCCGGCGTGTCAGAACTGGCGGCGACGACCCCCGGCTCGGTGCGTCCGATCGTCCAGCAACTGGTCGCCGAGGCCGAGGAGTACCGCGCGGCCCGCGCGCTGCCCACGGAAGAAGCGGACTTTGCCGAGCGGTATTCGGGCGAGGTTCCCCTCGATGATATTGCCGCGACCCTCCTTCGCCGTCAGCACCGCGATCCGTTCATCGATGCCTACGTTCGCTGGCAACTGACCAGCTTTGAGCCCGCGCTTCCGGAGCTCACCGCACCGGACTTCGGTCGTCTGGTCAACCAGGCTCCTCCGTACCTGGACAATCCGCGGGCCGACGAGTCAACGCGACAGGTGATGATGCGGGCCAACGACGCCGGACAGCTTCCGGCGCGGGACCTCGCCCGGCTGGAGGAGATGTACCGCGAGATCGTCGAGATGTCGGAGATCGTCGCCCACCTGAACACTCCGGCACGCGAGTTTCGACAGTGGGTCGCCGGGCAACTCGAAGGCAACCGCCAGAACGAGCTGCTGTGGTTGCTGGAGGACGGCCGCGCGACGATCGCCGGAGGCTGGCCGACCCGGACCATCAAGACCCGCATCACGCGCCTGACCGAAGAGGGAGGGCGTGATCCGGACTTCTCCCGGCAGGAGCGAAGACTGGTCGCCGAGCACATTCAGCGGCTGGTCGGCATCGAAAGACGGATGGTCAATGAAGTCACCTTCCTCGCCGACGGGTCGGTCAATGTGACCTTCTCGTCCGCCGGGATCACCTCACGTGATGCCAACAACTGGATCGATCGTCTGCTCCGTCCGCGCGACGAGAGCCGCGTCACCGACTCGTGAACGCACATGAATCTCAATCCGACCGGTACCACCGGCAGAAGCTCCTGCCGGAATTCGGCGAGGCCGGTCAGCGCGCGATGCGCGAGGCGACCGCGCTGCTGGTCGGCTGCGGCGCGTTGGGCAGCGTGATCGCCGATCAGCTCTGCCGGGCCGGGATCGGGCGGCTGATTCTCGCCGACCGCGACGTGGTGGAACTGACCAACCTCCAGCGGCAGGTGCTGTTCGATGAACGTGACGCCGAAGAGGCGTTGCCGAAGGCCATCGCGGCGAAGAACCGGCTGCAAGAGATCAACCGCGAGGTCGAGATCCAGGCCCACGCGATGGATGTGCGGGCGGGGTCGATTCTCCCGCTGCTGAGCGGGGCGGATCTCATCCTCGATGGTCTGGATAATTACGAAACGCGCTACCTGCTGAATGACGTCGCCGTCGCCGTCGGGCTGCCCTACATTTACGGCGGAGCG